>NZ_JBFRST010000027.1:0-660 GCF_041473705.1 Vibrio sp. 10N.222.55.B11 | reverse complement strand
GTGTTCAACGGCACGACCTTGCTGGGTGAAGCGGTTAAAGTTGAGGGCGTGTGGACCTTCACGGCGACAGACGGTCAGCTGACAGAAGGTGCGAACAGCATCACGGTGAAAGCGACGGACGATGCGGGTAATAGCGACACATCAGACGCACTCGCAGTGACCATCGATACCGACGCGGCGGCGACCATCACAATCGATGATGATATCGCAGGCGACGACATCGTGAACGCAGCGGAAGCGGCTGGTGACGTGACCATTACGGGTACCGTGGGTGGCGACGCGAAAGAAGGTGATACGGTGACGTTGACGGTGAACGGCAACTCAACCGATTACACAGGCACGGTGAAAGCGGATGGCACTTACAGCATCAATGTACCGGGCAGCGAGTTAGTTGCGGATGCGGACAGCACCATCGTGGCGAGCGTGAGTGGCACCGATGAAGCGGGCAACCCGTTCACGGCGACGACCGAAACCAGCGGAGACAACAAAGACGGTGGTTACGAGGTTGATACGGGTATCAGCAAACCGACCATCGATCTGGTTGCGTCGAGCGACAGCGGCAAAGAAGACGCTCACGGCAGCGACACAGACAACCTGACCAACGATACGACGCCAACCTTCACGTTCGGCAACATCGATGATGATGTTGAGAAAGTGGAA
>NZ_JBFRST010000026.1:0-41401 GCF_041473705.1 Vibrio sp. 10N.222.55.B11 | reverse complement strand
AACCACATTACAGTTAAACGCGATAGCGGTTAACTTATGCGATACTAGCTCAGTTGGTAGAGCGCAACCTTGCCAAGGTTGAGGTCATCGGTTCGAACCCGATGTATCGCTCCAGCTTTCTTCTAAAAAAGCTAATAAGTACTTTAAACCTCTGTGTTTAAAGGCGACCACAAAGGTCACGCTCTTTCTTTAATGCTGCGAAGCATAATCCCCCCAAAAAAGCAAATAATCCTCCATCATGGTGGATATTTTTTTGTCTTAAATTTTTCTTAGCAACTGGAATGCTAGTAAATATCAGGTCTCTGAAGCAGACACTTGAGGTTTTTCACATCTATAAACAGACTTATCCACAAAATGTTAGGTGTGGATAACTTGGTTGATAAAGTTGTTTCAGGCTTAATTCTTTACCTATCCCTAAAAGATCTTTCTTGTTTTCAATATATTAGATGAATTGCAGCGATCGTAACTTGTTGTTTTTTATCAAGTTGGATGCCTATCTTGGATTTAATAAAAGATCGTTAACTTGTTGTTTTTTGATCTTAATCATTTATCGGTACTGTGTTTAACTTTGCTCGGGTGTCGGAAGTTTACGAGAGTTCTGAATTTTTTCCACATTGTTAGAATTGAGAACAAGGTCAAACATTGTTCTAAAATTATGTGCAACGAGTTGTCTTAAATGTTGGACTGTTAGTGGGGGCTCGCTTGCCATATATTGGTATATAAAGCGTTAAGCGTCTCTTGGTAGTCCTTTCTCTACTATACGTATCAGTCTGTGCTTTTTGGTGGAGATTTTGCTGTTACTTTTTTGCACACAGCTATTTTTCTGCGTAGAGCTATCTTCTTGCGCACTGCTAGCGTTGGGTAACTGCTGTAGTTGTTTATTCAAAGCCCACTCAATATGCACATCAAGCATTTCGTTTTTGCCTTGATGAGACTCCAGGGTTTCAATAATGCGTTGTTGAAATGGTGCATTGCCCATCGCAACAAAGATATTGCGTAACCACTGGGTGTGACCGATACGTCTGATTGCTGAGCCTTCCATTTTCTTTAGGAAGGTTGCTTCGTCCCAACTTGAAAGTGAAACCAGATCGGCTTCTTGGAAATCTTCTCTGCGGTGAAAGTCGGTTTGTTCTGTAAGTTCGGCATGACGATTCCACGGGCAAACTAACTGACAATCATCGCAACCGTAGATACGGTTACCAATGGCATCTCTATACTCTTCAGGGATCACACCATCATATTCAATGGTTAAGTACGAAATACATTTGCGCGCATCAACCACGCCATCAGCAATAATGGCACCCGTTGGGCAAGAAGTGATACATGCGGTGCATTTGCCGCACTCATCAACACTGGGTTCATCCGTGGGAAGAGGGATGTTAACCAACAGCTCCCCTAGAAAGAACCAAGAGCCAGCGTCTTTATCAAGAATTAATGAGTGTTTACCTGTCCAGCCCAACCCTGCTTTTTGAGCGAGTGGTCTTTCCAAAATGGGCGCTGAATCGACGAAAGGGCGTGAGTCTAAACCCTCGACCTCTTTTTCAATTCTTTGTCCTAGCTTTTTCAACTGGTTACGGAACAATTTGTGATAGTCGCGGCCTAAAGAATAGCGGCTGATGTAGCCTTGAGTGGTATCGCTTAGGTTAGAGGCGAACTGAGCTTCTGGTGGTAGGTAGTTCATTCGAGCGCTGATCACTCGAATTGTGCCTGGGTGAAGTTCATCAGGACGTGCACGCATCATCCCATGTCGAGCCATCCAATCCATTTCGCCGTGGTTGCCAGCATCTAGCCATGCTTGAAGAGGGGCTTCGTGTTCACTTAAATCAACATCGCAGATGCCAACTTTTTGAAAGCCCAGCTCTTTTCCCCAGATTTTAATTTTTTCAGCAAGATGGTCTAGATTCATGGCTTATTTCTTATTTTCTCTGTTTTACAATTAGAGATAAGGCTAATTAAAATTAGGTTCGGCAAAAATGGGGGCGGATCTTAACGGATCTTAGTGGTGTTGACCAGAACAGACGCGTTTTGAGCAGTATTTTTCATAGAACTTACACTTGAGTGCTTGTCTCCCAAAAGCATCACGGTTTACTATTCTTGTTCTTTTGATTTTTATATAGTCAACGATCGATTTTTAGAGAACGTATTCATGAGCACGAAACAATTTACTTTGAAAGATGAACAAGCAACGATTCAATTAGGAACGGAGCTTTCTAATCTTTGCTCACAGCAGACGACTATTTATCTGCATGGTGATCTTGGCGCAGGTAAAACGACTTTCAGTCGTGGCTTTGTAAAAGCACTTGGCCATCAAGGAAATGTAAAAAGCCCAACGTATACTCTAGTTGAACCTTATCAACTTGCAGATTGGCAGGTGTACCACTTTGACCTTTATCGCCTAGCAGATCCTGAAGAGTTAGAGTTTATGGGAATTCGTGACTATTTTACGCCGGATGCTATCTGTTTGGTTGAGTGGCCTGAGAAAGGTTATGGGATGCTACCAGAAGCCGATTTGGATATTGATATTCGTTACCAAGACGATCACCGTGTTGTTTCTTTAACCGCTAATAGTGAATACGGACAGCGCTTACTTAGTCAGTTGGAGTTATGTTGATTTCTAAACGCCTGATTTCAACAGTGGCCATGATGGCTGCTGTTTTTTCTATATTGTTTTCTTCACTTGTTTCTGCAAACTCACTGAAAAGTTTAAGGGTTTGGCCTTCTCCAGAAGAAACTCGTGTGGTTATCGACTTAAAATCAGAAGCGGACTTTAGTTATTTCACCCTGAGTAGCCCGAGTCGCTTAGTGGTTGATTTAAAAAATACCAGTCTTGCGACTAAGTTACCGGTCGAGGTGAAAGACAGCCCTGTTCTATCTAAGATTCGTAAGAGCTCACCGCCAGACAAAAACACCTATCGCTTGGTTTTTGAGTTAAAGAAGTCGTCTAAAGCAGAATTATTCAAACTGAGCCCGACCCCAGGTGGTCAGTATGGACACCGTTTGGTGATCGACTTACCTCATGGTGCGGCAAGTAAAGCGACATCGACACCGAGTAAGCCAACGGTAAGTAAGAACATTAATCAGGTTAAGCGCCAGAAAGATATTCTAATTGTGATTGATCCTGGCCACGGTGGTGAAGACCCAGGTTCGATTGGTCCTACGCGTAAATACGAAAAAGACGCGACTCTGAGTATTTCTAAGAAGTTAGCAGCTCAACTGAATGCGGTCCCGGGGATCAAAACTCGTATGACTCGTAATGCTGATTACTTTGTGAACCTGAATCGACGTGTTGCGATTGCTCGAGAGAATGAAGCTCACCTGTTGATCTCTATTCACGCCGACGCCTTTACGACGCCTCAACCAAGAGGTGGTTCAGTGTTTGTATTGAACACTCGACGCGCAAATACAGAGATCTCTCGTTGGATTGAGAATAAAGAGAAACAGTCTGAATTGCTTGGTGGTAGCGGTGCAGCGTTCACAAGCAATATTGATGATAAGAACGTAAACCAAACCCTGCTTGATTTGCAGTTTAGCCACTCTCAAAAAGAGGGCTACAAACTGGCAACGGCAATTCTGTCTGAAATGGGTAAGGTTGCGAAACTGCACAATAGCAAGCCGATTAACACCAGCTTAGCAGTATTACGTTCACCACAGATCCCATCAGTACTGGTAGAGACAGGTTTTATTTCGAATCCGACGGAAGAGAAGCTTCTTTTCCAACGTTCGCACCAAGATAAATTGGCACGAGCAGTGACTAAAGCGGTGGTTAAGTATTTGAAGGCTAACCCGCCTGAAGGGATTATCTTGTCTAACGCAACGTCATCAACGGGCAGCGTGAGCCAACATAAAGTCTCTCGTGGTGAGTCTTTGTCTGTGGTTGCGAGCAAGTATGGTACGTCGACACAGACGTTGATGAAGTTCAACAATCTGAAATCGAGCAGCCTAGCAATTGGCCAAGTACTTAAGATTCCAGGCAGTGCTTCAACTTCATCATCAAGCAGTGCGGTTAAAACGAAGACCATCACTCACACGGTTAAGTCTGGAGAGTACCTAGGTAAGATCGCCAGCCGCTATAAAGTGTCGGTGGCTGATATTAAACGTGAGAACCGTTTGAAATCAGAGACGGTGAGAGTAGGCCAAAAGTTACGTATTACGGTTGAAGTTAAAGATGTTCCTCTGCGCAAACACAAAGTTGCAAGAGGTGATTACCTTGGCAAGATAGCTTCGAAATACGGCGTGAGCGTCAACAGCATTCGCCAAGCGAATAAGCTAAGATCTGACAGTCTAGCTATCGGCCAAGTGTTGATTATTCCTCACAAGTAGTCTTGGGAATGCTAAACAGCTTCAGGTATATCAATGATAAAAAATAAGAACTAGTGCAAACGTAGCAGCGTTTCCATCAATGGCAGTAAGGTAGCTATAAATATGACGATCAAAATACTGCCAGCTCGGTTAGCTAACCAAATCGCAGCGGGTGAGGTGGTAGAAAGACCCGCTTCTGTTGTAAAAGAGTTGGTTGAGAACAGTTTGGATTCTGGTGCGACACGTATCGATATTGATATCGAGAAAGGTGGCGCCAAGATGATCCGCGTTCGTGACAATGGTAAAGGCATCGTAAAAGATGAGCTTGCCTTGGCACTGAGTCGTCATGCTACCTCCAAAATCCACACTCTTGATGACCTAGAGGCGATCGTCAGCCTCGGTTTCCGTGGTGAAGCGCTGGCGAGTATTAGCTCGGTTGCGCGCTTGACCATGACTTCACGCCCTGCCACTCAAGATCAAGCTTGGGCAGCACACAGTGAAGGTCGTGATATGCAGGTAAAACTGCAGCCAGCAGCACACCCAATTGGTACTTCGGTTGAGGTGTTGGATCTGTTCTTCAATACACCAGCGCGCCGCAAATTCTTACGCACCGAGAAGACTGAATTCACCCATATTGATGAGTTGCTTAAACGCATCGCATTGAGTCGTTTTGATGTGACGATCAACCTTCGTCATAACGGCAAGATGATTCGTCAGTACCGCGCTGCAAAAACACAAGTTCAAGCAGAAAAGCGAATCGCTGCGGTATGTGGCAATCCTTTTGTTCGTCATATGCTTAAGATCGAACTTGAGCATCAAGGCCTAAAACTTCATGGCTGGATCACCACGCCAGAAGGAGCAAGACAACAAAGCGACCTGCAATACTGCTATGTGAATGGTCGTATGATGCGTGACAAGCTGATCAATCATGCGATTCGTCAAAGCTACGAAACCAGCCTGCGTCCAGACCAATTCGCGACGTATGTGTTGTTCATTGAACTCGACCCACATCAGGTGGACGTGAATGTCCACCCTGCAAAACATGAAGTGCGTTTTCATCAAGCGCGCCTTGTGCATGACTTTATTTACCAAGCATTGAGTGATGGTTTAGCACAGAGCAAGCAGATCGATGCTGCACCAATCAATCAGTCGGCTTTTCATCAGTCAGAAGTGATTCATCATCAGCAAGATAGTACGAGCTCTGCAGTTGATGGTGTTGCAAGTTTCGCTGAGCCAGAAAGCGTAATGCCTAGCAGTTCGGATCAAACCCAAGTTTCGGATAGGGTGCGACACGCTATTGAGCAAACGCCTGCCTACCCGAGAAAAGCAGAATCAGAGCACGCTTTTGATAAGCCTCAACACAGCGTTAATGATGGTGGGCGACATTATGTTTCATCAATTAGCCCAAGCTCATCAACCAGTCCAAGTTCATCTGCTGGCCGAAGCTCGGCTACTAGTGACAGCAGTTTTACCGGTTCCTCTCGCCAAGAGTGGATAGAGTCTCGACCTGAACCTAAAAAAGAGAAAGAGCCACACCAACATCATGGTGAACCCGCGCCATCTAAGCGAGAAGTGAAAGCCTATAAAGAGCTTCTGAAAACGCCAGATTTTGATGAGCAAGTTGTACAGCCTTCACTTTCTCAAGAGCATGTGGCACCAGTAGAAACCAGAGACAACTTAGAAAATAAAGAAAATAAAGAAAATAAAGAAGCTAAGCCTGCTCAACAGAATCCTGTTCATTTAAAGCCAAGAGCACCTGTAACGGACTTGGGCAAAGCGGTCTCGATTGTGGAACGTCAGTATCTGGTAATGGGCAATAAGAACGGCAGTGTGCTGGTTTCCTTGGCTAAGGCTGAGTTATTGCGTGTTGTTGGTCAGCTTGATACTCGAGGTGGTGCGTTAAAAAGCCAACCGTTATTGGTGCCTTTATCGATTAAGCTGGGTAGTGTACTTGTCGAAGTTGCTAAGGCGCTGAGTCAAACTCTGGCATTACTGGGGATTGAGCTTAAGGCGCGAAACAGCGAGGCGGTAATGGTGATGGGCGTGCCTTCTCCTTTAAGGCAGCAAAACTTACAAATTTTGATCCCAGATCTGTTATCTTACGCGGCTTCAATAAATGCCCAGGGTGCAGTGAAGCAACCTAATGACATGTTGTCAGCTTTGGTTAACTGGATCGGGATTCAAACCGCACAAGTAAAAAGCGACTACACTTTATCTGAAGCGGTTCAACTAGTTGGGGAACTAGAACAACTTTGGCATGGTCTACTTCCATTAGATGATCCAGAGTTTGTTAATCCTATCGACTTTTCAGCGACTATAGCCGCGTTTACGGTTTAATTTTTTCGCGACGACCTTTGTCTTTTTAGCTGAATACGTCGCGACACAAAGCCCTTTGCTAAAAAGCGCTAAAACAGAGAAGCAAATACAAAATATCATGACTGAAAAATTACCTTTAGCGTTGTTTTTAATGGGCCCAACGGCGTCAGGAAAAACAGATTTAGCTATCCGCTTACGTCAGAAATACCCTGTAGAGATCATCAGCGTCGATTCGGCATTGATCTACAAAGACATGGATATTGGTACCGCTAAACCGGATGCGGAAGAGCTTGAGCTCGCGCCTCATCGCTTGATTGATATTTTGGATCCAAGCGAAGCGTATTCTGCGGCAGATTTTCGTCGTGATGCGATCAATGAAATGAATAAGATTGTAGCGGAAGGCAAAATCCCGTTACTTGTTGGTGGCACAATGCTGTACTACAAAGCATTGTTGGAAGGTTTATCGCCATTACCAGCCGCGGATCAAGAGATTCGTAAGCAGATTGAAGCGGAATCTATCGAACAAGGTTGGCAGGCATTGCACGATCAATTAAGAGAGATAGATCCCGTATCCGCTGAAAGAATACACCCAAATGATCCACAAAGGCTTTCAAGGGCATTGGAAGTTTACCGAATTTCGGGTAAAACATTAACAGAGCTAACTCAAACGAAAGGCGATAGCCTGCCATTTCGTGTAAAACAATTTGCAATAGCTCCCAAGGAAAGGACTGAACTCCATCGCCGCATTGAGCTGCGTTTCGAGAAGATGATAGAAGCTGGGTTTGAAGATGAAATGAAGGCGTTGTACGCCAGAGAAGATCTTCACCCTGAACTGCCATCGATCCGATGCGTTGGTTATAGGCAGATGTGGGATTATTTAGACGGTAATTGTGATTTAGACGAAGCGGTTTTCCGTGGTGTCTGTGCAACCCGTCAGTTGGCCAAGCGACAAATCACCTGGTTGCGCAGTTGGGATGATTTAACTTGGTTAGATAGCGAAAACATTGATCAAGCGTTAGAAACTCTTTCAGATGCAATAGCATCTGATTAGTATTGCTGTGTATAATGTGATCGCTTTTGCGTGAATATACTCTGGAAAGGATCCGTTATTGAGGCTTTTAAAAATCACAGCCTTTCAATAACAACGGAGTTTTTTTATTCATTTAGCTCAGATGCAAAGGCCGCACCTTTTTGTGCACCACTAGCTAAATAATTACAACAAAATACAAATAAGGAAAATAAAATGGCTAAGGGGCAATCGCTACAAGACCCATTCCTAAATGCACTCCGTCGTGAGCGCATTCCAGTCTCTATCTATCTTGTTAACGGCATTAAGCTGCAAGGTCAGATCGAGTCTTTCGATCAATTCGTGATCTTATTGAAGAACACAGTAAACCAAATGGTTTACAAGCATGCGATTTCTACTGTGGTACCTGCTCGCGCAGTTAGTCACCACAGCGGCGAGCAACGCACGCCATCTGATCGTCCAGAGAAGACTGAAGATTAATCGTTCAATTTGTACAGCTTGCGCTGTAATAAGGAGTTGGTTGCTTGTTTGACCGTTATGAATCCGGCGAGCGAGCCGTACTTGTTCATATCAACTTCACGCAAGAGGGAGAATGGGAAGATCTAAGCGAATGTGAAATGCTGGTCTCCTCAGCGGGGGTAGAAACGCTACAAGTGATTACTGGTAGCCGACAATCCCCACTCCCTAAATACTACGTTGGAGAAGGTAAAGCCCTAGAAATCGCACAAGCTGTTCAGCTAACCGGTGCTGAAATTGTGATTTTTAACCACTCCCTATCTCCTGCCCAAGAGCGAAACCTCGAGCAATTGTGTAAATGTCGTGTGATTGATCGCACGGGTTTGATCTTAGATATCTTTGCACAACGTGCGCGAACTCATGAAGGTAAGCTACAAGTTGAGCTCGCTCAGCTTCGTCATATCTCTACTCGACTGATTCGTGGTTGGACTCACCTTGAAAGGCAGAAAGGTGGTATTGGTCTTCGTGGTCCAGGTGAAACTCAACTGGAAACCGATCGACGTTTGTTGCGTGACCGTATAAAGGCAATACTACGTCGTTTAGCGAAAGTCGCTAAGCAGCGTGAACAAGGACGACGTGCTCGTAATCGAGCTGAAATCCCAACAATTTCTTTGGTTGGTTATACCAACGCAGGGAAATCAACACTTTTCAATCGCATCACAAGTGCTGGTGTTTATGCGGCAGACCAACTGTTTGCAACCCTAGACCCAACACTACGTAAGATTGATTTGGCAGATGTCGGGCCTGCAATTCTCGCAGATACCGTAGGTTTTATCCGTCATCTACCACACGACTTGGTCGCTGCGTTCAAGGCAACATTACAAGAGACGCAGGAAGCTGACATTTTGTTACATGTTGTTGATGCCAGTGATGACCGTTTTCGTGAGAACATTCAGGCTGTTCATGAAGTATTAGAAGAAATCGATGCTCATGAAGTGCCAACCCTTGTAGTCATGAACAAAATTGACTGCATGGAAGACCAAAAACCTCGAATTGAAAGAGACGAAGAGGGCGCACCTCGCGCTGTTTGGGTTTCTGCAATGGAAGGAGAAGGTATTGAGCTACTGTTTGAAGCTTTAACTGAGCGTTTAGCTAGCCAGATGGTTCAATTCCGGTTGTGTATTCCACATCAACATCAGGGCCGTATTCGCAGCTTATTCTTCGAGATGAAATGTATTCAACAGGAAGAGTATGATGAAAATGGTAACTTGTTGATAGATATCCGAATGCAACAAATAGATTGGTCTAAACTTGAAAAAAGAGAAGGGGCGCTCTTAGGTGACTTTATCGTTACCAAAGAGACTGCTACAGTATAACGTCATATCAAATGATGGAGCTTTCTAATGGCGTGGAATGAGCCTGGAAATAACAACAACGGCGATAATAACGGCCGCGATAATGACCCTTGGGGTAATAAAAATAATCGCGGCGGCCGAGATCAAGGACCGCCAGATCTAGACGAAGTGTTTAATAAACTAAGTCAAAAGTTAGGTGGCAAGTTTGGTAAAAAGGGTGGCAACGGTAACGGGCCATCTATTGGTGGTGGCGGTGCAATTGGCTTTGGTGTCATTGCCGTTATTGCTATTGCTATCTGGTTCTTCGCTGGTTTCTACACCGTTGGCGAAGCAGAAAGAGCAGTAGTACTTCGACTGGGTCAGTTCGACCGTATCGAAGAACCTGGTCTTAACTGGCACCCACGCTTCATCGATGAAATCAGTGATGAGCAACTAGTAAACGTTCAAGCGATTCGTTCTCTACGTGCTGCTGGCACGATGCTAACGAAAGATGAAAACGTTGTGACCGTTGAAATGGGTGTTCAATACCGTGTTTCTGACCCATACAAGTACTTGTATCGTGTAACGAATGCAGACGACAGTTTACGCCAAGCAACCGATTCCGCGCTTCGTGCGGTAATTGGTGACTCACTAATGGATAGTATCCTGACAAGTGGTCGTCAGCAGATTCGTCAAAGCACTCAAGAAACGTTGAACCGTATTATTGATAGCTACGATATGGGTATTCTGATTGTTGATGTGAACTTCCAGTCAGCACGTCCACCTGAGCAAGTGAAAGATGCATTTGATGATGCTATCGCGGCTCGTGAGGATGAAGAGCGTTTCGAGCGTGAAGCTGAAGCTTACCGAAATGACATTCTTCCAAAAGCAACAGGTCGTGCTGAGCGTTTGAAGAAAGAAGCGGTGGGTTACTCAGAGCGCACAGTTAATGGTGCTCTAGGTCAAGTTGCTCAATTCGAGAAACTGCTACCTGAATACCAAGCTGCTCCTGAAGTAACACGTAACCGTATGTACCTAGATACAATGGAAAAAGTGTACTCAAGCACATCGAAAGTCCTGATTGATTCTGAATCAAGCGGTAACTTGCTATACCTACCAATTGATAAGCTAGGCGCACAAGGTGGTTCTCAGTCGGGCTCTCGCCCTGCAAAAGCATCATCAACTTACGATCAAATTGAGTTAGAAACTCAAGCGGATCCAAAGCCTAGCACTCAAACTCGTTCAGACAGTTCACGCCAAGGGAGATACTAATAATGCGTAAATTAATGATCCCTGTATTAGTTGTGACGATTGCCCTTCTATTGATGTCAGTGTTTGTGATTCAAGAAGGTGAGCGTGGCATGGTAATTCGTTTTGGTCGAGTTCTCGATGACAACGGCGTATCACGAATCTATGAACCAGGTCTGCACTTTAAACTACCGATGTTTGATCGCGTAAAAGTACTTGATGCTCGTATTCAAACGATGGATGGCCGTTCTGACCGTTTCGTAACATCAGAGAAAAAAGACGTTCTAATTGATACTTACGCAAAATGGCGTATTGCTGATTTTGGACGTTTCTATCTGAGTACCGGTGGCGGTAATATCATGACGGCAGAAGCACTTCTTGAGCGTAAAGTGACAGATGTTCTTCGTTCTGAAATTGGTTCTCGTGAAATTAAGCAGATCGTGTCAGGCCCTCGCAACAAGGACATCCTGCCAGACTCTGCTGATAGCGAAGTCGTCACAACGGTAGCGGCTGCAGAAGCACTAGAAGTTGATGGCGAACGCGATAAGATCATGGAAAACGTTTTGTCTGGAACGGCAGAAAGTGCGATGGCTGATTTAGGTGTTGAAGTTGTTGATTTTCGTATGAAGAAGATTAACCTTCCTGACGAAATCAGTGAATCTATCTACCGCCGTATGCGTGCAGAACGTGAATCGGTTGCTCGTAGACACCGTTCTCAAGGTCGTGAGAAAGCGGAAGTTATCCGTGCTCAAGCTGAGCTAGAAGTGGCAACAGTTCTTGCTGAAGCTGACCGTACAGCTCGAATCACTCGTGGTGATGCGGATGCAGAAGCAGCGAAGATCTACTCTGATGCGTTCAGCAAAGATCCTGAGTTCTACGGCTTCATGCGTTCATTGCAAGCTTATGAGACATCATTTAGCGATAAGAGCGACATTCTAGTACTGGATCCGAAGACTGACTTCTTCCAATACATGAATCAAGCAAGCGGCGCTCCAGCAAAATAAGCTGATGCGTTAGCGAATGCTTAGCTTAATAAGCAAAATACGTTAAAACTTAAAAGGCTCCCATTGTGGGAGCCTTTTTGTTTTCTATGACTTCTTTCAGGAGGAGACATGTTTGTGGATTCACTATTGGGGCGCGAGGGAAGGCGCTTAACAGCGTTCTACTTATAGAAACCTAGCGGTAGGTCATGAAAGCGATAACCGCTCCAGCCACAACAAGACAGCCTCCAATGCGGCGCAGTTGCGTGTCTGGTTGCTCGCTCAGTTGCGCGACCATGTTTCTCCAGCCATTGGGTGCAATCAAGGGGCCGAGCCCTTCCACAATAAGTACGAGCCCAATAGCGAGCCAAATTGATTGAGACATGGTTCTGCCTTTTGTCTGTAAAAAAGCAATGATATCAGTATCTTTACACATCTGCCCCCAGTTATGGCTGGTTTATTTTTGTACAGCGTTAACGTTTATGAACAAAAAGTGACTGCAAGAAGTGTGATTCAGTGCTAGAATCCATTTTTAATTAGCAACAGAAATTGGAAAGATGGGAAATAACGTAGTCGTTCTAGGCACCCAATGGGGTGATGAAGGTAAAGGTAAAATCGTTGACCTTTTAACTGAAGATGCAAAATACGTGGTTCGCTACCAAGGCGGTCACAATGCAGGTCACACACTTGTAATTGACGGTGAAAAAACCGTTCTTCACTTAATTCCATCAGGCATCCTACGTAATAACGTTAAATGTGTTATTGGTAACGGTGTAGTATTATCGCCTGACGCACTTCTAAAAGAAATGAAGCCTCTTGAAGATCGCGGTATTCCAGTACGTGAACGTCTTTTCATCTCTGAAGCTTGTCCTCTAATTCTTCCGTACCACATTGCAATCGACAACGCGCGTGAAATCGCTCGTGGCGCTAAAGCTATCGGTACAACGGGTCGTGGTATCGGTCCTGCTTACGAAGATAAAGTTGCTCGTCGCGGTCTACGCGTTGGCGACCTTTTCGATAAAGAAGCATTTGCTGAGAAGCTAAAAGAAGTGATGGAATTCCACAACTTCCAACTAGAGCACTTCTACAAAGCTGAAACAGTAAGCTACGAAGAAGTTCTTGAGCAAGCGATGAGCTACGCAGATATGTTAACTGCGATGGTTATCGACGTAACTGACGAACTAGACGCAGCACGTAAGCGCGGCGACAAGATCATGTTCGAAGGTGCTCAAGGTACGCTACTAGATATCGACCACGGTACTTACCCATACGTAACGTCTTCTAACACGACTGCTGGTGGTGTTGCTGCAGGTTCTGGTTTCGGTCCTCGTCACATCGGTTACATCCTTGGTATTACTAAGGCTTACTGTACTCGTGTTGGTTCAGGTCCATTCCCTACTGAGCTATACGATGGCCTTGAGAAGCAAGACCCAGTTGGTAAACACCTAGGCGATGTTGGTCACGAGTTTGGCGCAACAACTGGTCGTCTACGTCGTACTGGTTGGTTTGATGCTGTTGCTATGCGTCGTGCAATCCAAATCAACTCTCTATCTGGTATGTGTCTAACTAAACTAGACGTTCTAGATGGCCTAGAAGAACTAAAAATCTGTACTGGTTACAAGATGAAAGATGGTTCTATCCTAGAAGTTTCTCCAATGGCTGCTGAGTCATTCGAAGAAGCGACGCCAATCTACGAAACAATGCCTGGTTGGTCTGAAAACACATTTGGTGCTAAATCTATCGACGCGCTTCCACAAGCTGCTCTAGATTACATCAAGCGTATCGAAGACCTAACTGGCGTTCCAATTGATATCGTATCAACTGGCCCAGATCGTAACGAAACTATCATCAAGGTTCACCCATACGGCGCATAATGCCTGCTGAGTGATTACCAGGCACGAACAGTGCTTTGATAATAAAATAGTTTTCTAAAAGCCGACTTTATTAAGTCGGCTTTTTAATACCTGCAATTTAGCCGTTCACTCTTTGATGGTGATCTTTTAAGCGTCATCAGGCAAAATATTGCCCATTAGCGGCAAGTTTTGTCTAAAGCCGTCGGGGTTATTGCCGATACAGATATCATGGAAAGTGAAGTTCACCCTGTTTTGTGCGTGTAGAAATCCTCTGCATTCCTCAATAGATAACTTTAGCGACAGATAATAGAGTGCAGGTATGAAGCTACGAATTGTGGCAGCTTCATTAATAATGGCGCTGAGCTCACCCTTGAGTCATGCTAATTTGGCTGATGTGGGAGAGCCCGTTCCAATATATACAGAAGCTGAACTGATTAATTTAATCGAAAATAATCAACATCTAGAGCGAGTGAAAGCTGATAAGTGCCAGTTAGTTGAAGATATCGTTGCTCGTGCAACGCGTATTAGCTTGCCTTCTTATGAGTTTTTATACGGTGATATGTTGGCTTGGGGTGTGTGTGTTCCACAAGATGTAGAGCTTGGCCTTTACTATATGGAAAACGCGGCACATCAAGGTTTACCCGCTGCATTAGAGCAGTTAGGTCGTTATTACTCTCGTGGTACTTTGGTACAACAAGATCAAGAGCGTGCGATTCCGTATCTACGTGAAGCGGCCTCTATGGGCAACTTAAGTGCGAGCATTCACTTAGCGGAACTCTTGTTACGTGACTACGGTAGCCCATTGGATTATGAAGATGCTTACCGTTGGTTGTATAACTCGGTAACCGCAGATCAAAGACAACACAGACGTATCACTGTGCTTCGTAGCGGTCTGGAACAGAGAATGCCAGACAATATTATTGCTCGAGCAAAGCGTCGAGACGTGTTCTGGTAAGACAGATTATTGAATGAGCAATGATGATTAATGACTGCACTCGTTAATCATCTAAAAAACTCGTATTAAAAAGGCCTCGCTGAGATTCATCAGCGAGGCCTTTTTTGATCTGAACGGAAAACCGTTTATCTAATTCGGTAGCGTTATTGAACCACCTCACCAGACTCAATCACCGTTTCACGAACAACCTTGGTGAAATCGAGTGCTTCTTGACGAATCTTATCTTCGTCTACCGTTAGCATGTCGCGATCTTGCATGATGATCTTGCCATCAACGATGGAGTGACGAACATTGCCTGAGTTAGCTGAGTACACCAGTGCTGAGTATGGGTTGTAGACTGGAACCATATTTGGCGCCTTAGTATCGATCACTATGATGTCAGCCAGTTTGCCTGCTTCAAGAGAGCCGATCTTATCTTCCATGTGCAGCGCTTTTGCTGCGCCCATGGTCGCCATGTCGATCACTTTGATCGGCGGCATCGCAGCACGATCTTTGTTAACTAACTTGTGAACCTTAGCGACTTGGTTGAATTCATCAATGGTGCTCAGTGTGTTACCAGACATTGGGCCATCAGTACCTAAACCGATACGCACGTTTTCGTCATACATCTTAAGCGCAGGTGATACGCCTTTTGCTGACTTGATGTTAGCACTCATGTTATGAGCCACGCCCATATCCGATTTCTTCACCAGTTCGATATCATGATCGTCAACAAGGATCATGTGTGCACCCACCAAGTTCTTGTTGAGTGCGCCAATGCTGTCCATGTATTGAACCGGGGACAATCCATCAGAACGCTCTGCGATTTTCTCTTCTTCACGGTGTGATTCTGCAAGGTGAATCATTACTGGAACATCTAATCCTAGGGATAGTTTAGATATTTTCTGAAGGATCTCTGTGGTGTTGGTGTAAGGCGCATGCGGGGCAAACGCTGGTGTGATGCGTGGGTGATCTTTGTATTCTTCAATGAAGTTCAACGCGTACTTAATGCCTTCTTCTGCGTTGGCAGCGTCGGCGACTGGGAACTTAATCACCGTTTCACCTAGGATGGCACGCATACCGATCTTATCGACGGTTTTTGCGACTTCATCTTCGAAGTAGTACATGTCGGCGTAAGTGGTCACACCGCCTTTCACCATTTCAACGTTACCTAGGTTGGCACCAATGCGTACCATGTCTCGCGATACTAGCTTCTTCTCTAGCGGGAAGATGTAGCGGTGTAGGCGATCTGGCACATCATCGGCCAACGAACGAAAAACTGTCATTGATACATGAGTATGGGTATTGATGAGACCTGGCATAACGATATCGCCATCAACGTCTAACACTTGCTTAGCTTGGTACTGCTTCTCTAGTGAAGCATCACCAACCGCAATGATTTTGTTGTCTTTGACGACAACAGTACCGCTTTCATAAACCGTTTTGTCTTGGTTCATGGTTAGAACCATCGCATCGGTAATCATCAGGTCAGCCTTTTCCATTGCCGAACTTGCGAATGGGAACAGCGCTAGGCTCGCCATAGCTGAAGCCAATAAAGTGCGTTTTAGTTTCATATCATACCCAGAACAGGAGTTAGTAAAGTGCGTGGATAATAGTGTATTTCATTCATGGCGCAAACGTTTGTTTTATCGTTTGCTTGAAATTTTGATGATAATCCACGTCTATGAAGCGATGTTTCACAAAGTGAAGATATGTATCAATCTGAGGTTATTTGAGTGTTTTCTAAAGCATATCTGTAGCTTACCCCTAGCATCAGATATACTAGGGGTATATACCTTCCTTGCTTAAGCAGGCCCGCCTATGTCAAAAAACACACCAACGTCAGAAAATACGACAGCGACAACCACTGTTGATCCTTTTGCCGACCGAGAGTCGAAAAATTACGATAACCCAGTACCAAGCCGAGAGTTCATTATTTCGTTTCTAACAGACGCGAATATTCCGATGAACCGCAACGATCTATTCGAAGCTTTGGGTCTTGCTGGAGAGGAACAATATGAAGGGCTGCGTCGTCGTTTGCGTGCAATGGAGCGTGATGGACAGCTTATCTTTACTCGTCGTCAGTGCTACGCATTGCCTGAGAAGATGGAACTGATCAAAGGCTATGTGATTGGTCATAAAGACGGTCATGGTTGGGTTCGCCCAGACGGCAGTGTGGGTAAAGACAATGATATCGTGCTGCCGCATCATCAGATGAAAACCATCATGCACGGTGATTACGTATTGGTTCAGCCTACTGACAACAGTAAGCGTGGCCGTCGTGAAGGTCGCTTGGTTCGTGTGCTTGAAGAGCGTAAAACGCCACTTGTTGGTCGCTTCTTCCTAGAGTACGGCCATTCTTACGTTGTTGCTGATGATTCGCGTATTAGTCACGACATCCAGATCCCTACTGAGCATAAAGGCGGTGCTCGAATGGGTAATGTGGTTGTGATTGAAATTACGGATCGCGGTGGTCGTTCTCGTAACATGATGGGGAAAGTAACCGAAGTTCTTGGTGAAAACATGGCGCCGGGTATGGAAACGCAGATTGCGATCCGTACTCACCAGATCCCACAAGAGTGGCCTGAAGCGGTAGATAAGCAAATCGAAAACCTAGGTGAGCATGTTCCTGAAGAAGCAAAAGAAGGACGTGTAGACCTGCGTAAACTGCCATTGGTTACCATTGATGGTGAAGATGCGCGTGACTTCGATGATGCGGTTTACTGTGAAGCGAAGAAAGGCGGCGGCTGGCGTCTATGGGTAGCGATTGCTGACGTAAGTTACTACGTTCGCCCAGATACAGCGCTAGACAAAGAAGCGATTAACCGTGGTAACTCGGTATACTTCCCGTCACAAGTCGTGCCAATGCTGCCAGAAGTGCTTTCAAATGGTTTGTGTTCATTGAACCCTCAGGTAGACCGTTTATGTATGGTGTGTGAGATGACTATCTCAGACAAAGGTAAACTGTCAGGCTACAAGCACTACGAAGCGGTAATGAATTCTCATGCTCGTCTTACTTATAACAAAGTAGGCGCGATCTTAGATGGCAATGAAGAATTACGTGAGCGTTACGAACCTGAAGTACCACATCTTGAAGAGCTTCATAAGATGTATAAGGTGCTTAAGAAAACGCGTGACGAACGTGGTGCGATTGAATTTGAAACGGTAGAAACTAAGTTTATCTTCAATGCGGATCGTAAGATCGACCGTATTGAACCGGTAATTCGTAACGATGCACACAAGATCATCGAAGAGTGTATGATTCTGGCGAACATCGCATCGGCATCTTACGTAGAGAAAGCGAAAGAGCCTGCTCTGTACCGTGTTCACGAAACTCCGGGCGAAGAGCGCTTAATGGGCTTCAAGAGCTTTTTAAGTGAATTAGGTTTAACACTGGAAGGTGGTCTGTCGCCATCACCAGTAGACTATGCACAACTGATGCAACAGATTAATGAACGTGAAGATCGTGAATTAATCCAAACTATGCTGCTACGCTCAATGAAGCAAGCGGTATACAACGCGGATAACGCGGGTCACTTTGGTTTAGCTCTTAAACGCTATGCTCACTTTACCTCGCCAATTCGTCGTTACCCAGATTTGCTATTGCACCGTGCGATTAAGTACCTTATTGCGAAAGAAGAAGGTCGTAACAGCGAACGTTGGACGCCAACTGGTGGTTACCACTACACTTTCGATGATATGGACTTCTACGGCGAGCAGTGTTCAATGACTGAACGTCGTGCTGATGACGCAACGCGTGAAGTAAACGACTGGTTGAAGTGTGAATACATGCAAGACCATGTCGGTGAGGTGATGGATGGTGTGATTGCCAACGTGACTGGTTTTGGCTTCTTTGTTCGTCTAACTGAACTGCACATTGATGGCTTGGTACACATCTCAGCGCTAGCGAATGATTACTACCAATTTGATGCTGTTGGTCAGCGTCTAGTGGGTGAAAGCTCAGGTAATATCTACCGCTTGGGTGATTCGGTTAAAGTGAAGGTTTCTGCGGTTAATTTAGAAACTCGCCAAATCGACTTTGACTTAGAAGACACTGATCGTCAGCCGCGTGGCAAAGGCAAAACAGCCAAGAAGCGTGCAGCAGAAGCGATGAAAAAGGCGAAAAGCAAGAAGCGCTCAGCAGTGAAGAGTAATAAGCCAGGTGTATCAGCGAAGCCTATGGTTGAGCCAACTAAGCGACCTGACGGAAGCAGCGAAGGCCCTGCTAAGAAGAAAAAGCCAGCGAATAAAACCGGTGCTGCTAAAGCTCGCGCTAAGAAAAAGCGTGCTGCAAGCCGTAAGCCAAAGGCTGATAACTCTTAAGACTGATAAATCTTAAGGCTAATAAGGCGCTCTGCTAATTAGGTTTAGCGCCTACTGATTTAGTGTGAAATGACTTTAATGCGAGAGTATCAGGCACAAGACGCATACTCTCGAAATGAACAACACAGAGGTGGACACATCGGCATTGATGTCATTCATCTCTGAGCAATAAGAGTAAGTTGAGACAATGAGTAACGAATTTATTTACGGTATTCACGCGGTGAAAGCCGTACTAGAAAAAGATCCTGCACGTTTTATCGAAGCGTATGTATTGAAAGGTCGCCAAGACGAGCGTCTTCTTCCATTACTGAACCAACTGCAACAGTTTGGTGTGTCGATTCAACAGATGGGTCGTAAGCCGTTGGATGAAAAAGCACAAGGTGCGAATCACCAAGGTCTTATTGCTAAGGTGAAGCCTGCTAAGCAGCTTAATGAAACTCACCTAGACGATATCCTAGCGCAGCACGAACAGCCTTTGCTGTTAGTTCTAGACGGCGTAACAGACCCTCATAACCTAGGCGCTTGTCTACGTAACGCGGATGCCGCAGGTGTCGCTGCTGTTATCGTACCTAAAGATCGCTCTTCGCCGTTAACAGCAACGGTAAGCAAGGTTGCATGTGGCGCAGCTGAAACGGTTCCTCTCGTGCGCGTAACCAACCTAGCTCGCACAATGCGTGCACTGCAAGAGCAGGGCGTATGGTTTGTGGGTACGGCAGGTGAAGCAACGCATGATATCTATCAAGCGAAGCTAACGGGTCCTCTTGCGGTAGTTATGGGTGCAGAAGGTGACGGTATGCGTCGTTTAACTCGTGAAACTTGCGATGATCTGATTAAGATTCCAATGGCAGGTAGCGTATCGAGCTTAAATGTTTCTGTGGCGTCGGGTATTTGCCTGTTCGAAGCGGTAAGACAGCGTTTAGCTCAGTAATGCGTTAACGCTGCTTTAAGTCTATGAATTTATTAGCGCTCACCACTTGCTGGTGGGCGTTTCTTTTTAGGCTGTTATAGCAAAATCCATCGGTTTGTCGGATGGCTAGATGGCGACAGAAAAACTGTTTCATTATTCACCAAATAGCGCTTGCCAATACCGGGTTCTTTCTATAACATTTGCCGTCCTTAAAACTCGGTCATTTATCTTTAGTTCCTTGCTTCCTCTGGACGACCGGGCCACTCGTGGAAGCTAATAATCCGTAAGGAGCAACCAAATGCGTCATTACGAAATCGTATTCATGGTTCACCCTGATCAAAGCGAGCAAGTTGCTGGCATGATCGAGCGTTACACTGGTTCTATCACTGAAGCTGGCGGTACTATCCACCGTCTAGAAGACTGGGGTCGTCGTCAAATGGCTTACCCAATCAACAAGCTTCACAAAGCTCACTACGTTCTTATGAACGTTGAAGCTGGTCAAGAAGTGATTGACGAGCTAGAAACTGCTTTCCGTTTCAACGATGCAGTTCTACGTAACATGATCATGCGCACTAAAGGCGCTGTGACTGAGCAATCTATTATGCTTAAGCAAAAAGAAGAGCGTGCAGAGCGTGCTCCTCGTCGCGAAGAGCGTACAGAAGCTAAACCAGAAGCAGCTGCTGAGTAATTCTTTTTTGGCTTAACGCCTTAAAAAATTCTCAACTTGTTTTAGGTCATTGATAGTTATTTCGATAATTGTGAAAGACCGCTTTACTAAATTTAAGATCAGGAGATAGCCCATGGCTCGTTTCTTCCGTCGTCGTAAATTCTGCCGTTTCACTGCAGAAGGCGTACAAGAGATTGACTACAAAGACGTAGCAACTCTTAAAAACTACATCACTGAAGCTGGTAAAATCGTACCTAGCCGTATCACTGGTACAAGCGCTAAGTACCAGCGTCAACTAGCTCGCGCTATCAAGCGTTCTCGTTACCTAGCTCTACTACCGTACACTGACAAGCATCAGTAATCGGTAATAGTTAATAATAGTTTAAGAGGACTAAGATAATGCAAGTTATTCTACTTGATAAGATCGGTAACCTAGGTGGCCTTGGCGACCAAGTAAACGTTAAATCTGGTTACGCTCGTAACTTCCTTATCCCACAGGGTAAAGCAGTTATGGCAACTAAAGACAACGTTGCTATGTTCGAAACTCGTCGTGCTGAACTAGAAGCTAAAGTTGCTGAGCAACTAGCTGCTGCTGAAGCTCGTGCAGAGAGCGTTAACACTCTAGAAGGCGTTACAATCGCTTCTAAAGCTGGTGACGAAGGTAAACTATTCGGTTCTATCGGTACTCGTGACATCGCTGACGCTATTACAGCGGCAGGTGTTGCAGTAGCTAAGAGCGAAGTACGCCTACCTGAAGGCGCTCTACGTAACATCGGCGAATTCGAAGTAAGCATCCAACTTCACTCTGAAGTTTTTGCTACTGCGAAAATCGCTATCGTTGCAGCTGAGTAATTTCAGTACCAAGACGAATTCTTTCTTTTGAAAGTTTTAAACACCAGCTTCGGCTGGTGTTTTTTTATGTCTGGAATATAGGAAAGTACAAGGAAGGGCTACAGTAGGTAAAAAGCTTACGGTGATCCATAAGCTGTTATTGCTGAACAAGTTGTTCTCAAGGTTAGAGGTGGCCTAAGATTAGAACTGGAAGAGCAAGTTGATCGATAGAACAGAGTCTTGTTTGCTTAAGCCTTCAGGCACTTTATCGTGGTACTGGCGAGAGTGAGCGATCTTCAGCGCGATATTGTCAGTAATATCGTTGATGGCTTCTAACTCAGTATCAAACTTTAGGTTACTGTGACCAGAGACAAGCGTCACGTCTGCCTTGAGCTGCAAATTCTTCAACACCTGCCATGACGTATTCACGTTGCCACGGAAAATTGCCTCTTCAACAATCTCTGGGAAGATGATGTCATCATCATCAATCTCATCAAGGTTCGGTTCTTGGTAACGAAAACCTGGTCCCACTTCGACTTCCAACACAAACTCTTCGGTATTCGAAAACTGGTAACCCAGACCACTCGAAATTGTGTAGTCCTTAAAGTAAGCACTGTATCTCGAGTCGACTCCTTTGAAACTGCCGTAAAGGTAGGTTTTAGGGCTTAACTTGTAGTCACTCTGAGCTGAGTAAGTCGATTGCCTTTTATCTTCTTCGCCATCTTTGTAGAGGTTGTAGTATTTCCATTCACCACTGGTTCTATGACGGCCAGCCGTGTACTCACCGTTAAGGCGTGCGTTAAGCGCTCGTGAATCAGAGTTACCAGTATGCGACTGATATCCAAATTCGACTTCCGTTTTTAGCGGGCTCGGTAGTTCTGTATCACTTGTATCACTCGGTGCGATATCCATATCTTTTTCTTCAGGTGTCGGTGCAACGACGATCGGCTCAGAAGTAGGTTCTGAAACTACTATAGAGTCGAGGATTGCATCAACAGAGTCTTTAGCATCATCAGCTAAGGCCATCGGAGCGCTCAGGAGACCAGTGCTTAGAAGACCAGTGCTCAGAGCCAATAATTTGGACACGCATACCTCTAGTTATACAGTGAGTGAATGGCAGGATCGTAATGCTACCCTTGGTTAATTCCGTCAGCAATAGGTAAATTCTTCCTGAAGAATAAAACAAACTCATAGGATCGGATTACAAACGGATGTTCTTGGGTATAATGAACGATCATTATTAGTTATTGAGTGTAGTCATAGTGGATACCAAAAGTCAGAAATCAGCCAACGATCAGGTGGACGCCATCAAGGTCCCGCCACATTCATTAGAAGCTGAGCAATCTGTTATTGGCGGTTTGTTATTAGATAACGAACGCTGGGATACAGTTGCCGAAAAGGTTGTGGCCAAAGACTTTTATAGCCGTCCTCACCGTCTGATCTTTGAAGCGGTAAAGGATATCCTTGAAGAAAGTTCTCCTCTGGATCTTATTACACTCTCTGAACATTTAGAGCTGCGTGAGCAACTTGAAGAAGTGGGTGGCTTTGCTTACCTTGCTGACTTAGCGAAAAACACACCAAGTGCCGCAAACATCAATGCGTATGCGGATATCGTAGCGCAACGTGCACTTGTTCGTAGCCTGATTGGTGTCGCGAATGAGATTGCTGATTCTGGTTATGACCCTCAAGGTCGTACATCGGAAGAGCTGGTTGATCTTGCTGAAAGTAAAGTCTTCGCGATTGCCGAAGGCCGTGCAAGTGAAAACGAAGGTCCACAAAACGTTGATAGCATTCTAGAGAAGACGCTAGAACGTATCGAGATCCTATACAAAACGCCGCAAGATGGTGTGACAGGTGTCGATACTGGCTTCAACGACCTCAACAAGAAAACAGCAGGTCTACAAGGCTCTGACTTAATTATTGTTGCTGCTCGTCCATCGATGGGTAAAACCACATTTGCGATGAACTTGTGTGAAAACGCGGCGATGAAGCAAGACAAACCGGTTTTAATCTTCTCGCTAGAGATGCCAGCCGAACAGCTGATGATGCGTATGCTTGCGTCACTTTCTCGCGTAGACCAAACCAAGATTCGTACTGGTCAGCTAGATGATGAAGATTGGGCTCGTATCTCGTCGAGTATGGGTATTCTGATGGATAAGAAGAATATGTATATCGATGACAGCTCGGGTCTAACGCCAACAGAAGTGCGTTCTCGTGCTCGACGTATCGCTCGTGAACACGATGGTATCTCTATGATCATGATAGATTACCTTCAATTAATGCGTGTACCTTCGTTATCTGATAACCGTACTCTTGAAATCGCCGAGATTTCTCGCTCATTGAAAGCGTTAGCAAAAGAGCTCAACGTTCCGGTTGTGGCACTTTCTCAGCTTAACCGTTCCCTAGAGCAACGTGCTGATAAGCGCCCAGTAAACTCGGATTTGCGTGAATCAGGTTCGATTGAGCAAGATGCCGATTTGATCATGTTCATCTATCGTGATGAGGTTTATAACCCAGATAGTTCCTTGAAAGGCATTGCTGAGATCATCCTTGGTAAGCAACGTAACGGTCCGATCGGTTCTGTTCGTCTTACGTTCCAAGGCCAACACTCCCGATTTGATAACTATGCAGGCCCTGCATTTGATGATGAGTAATCGCTAATGACTTACATGAAAGCGGCGACGGCGAGCATTGACTTAAACGCGCTCGAACATAACCTGAACCAGATAAAGTCGAAGGCTCCTCAGTGCAAGGTCATGTCTGTTGTGAAAGCCAATGGCTACGGACACGGCTTACTGCATATAGCCAAGCATTCAAAAAGCTCTGATGCTTTTGGTGTGGCGCGTATTGAAGAAGCGTTACAACTTCGTGCTGGTGGCATTGTTAAACCTATTTTGTTGCTGGAAGGATTTTACTCTTCGGGCGATTTGCCAATCTTGGTGACCAATAACATTCAAACGGTGGTGCATTGTGAAGAGCAATTAAGCGCGCTAGAGAATGCGGATTTGGAAACACCCGTTGTGGTATGGCTAAAAGTCGACAGTGGTATGCACCGATTAGGTGTTCGCCCTGAGCAATACCAAAACTTTGTTGAGCGTTTGCATCAATGTGCGAATGTTGCCAAACCTCTACGTTACATGAGCCACTTCGGTTGTGCTGATGAACTGGATAGAGCAACCACCGTTGAACAGACAGAGCTTTTCTTGTCGCTTACTGAAGGTTGTGAAGGGGAGCGTTCACTTGCTGCCTCTGCGGGTTTACTCGCTTGGCCAGACAGCCACCTTGATTGGGTTCGTCCGGGAATCATATCTTACGGTGTCTCTCCATTTGTTGATAAATCAGCGCAAGAGCTTGGATTTTTGCCTGTGATGACCCTGACCTCACACCTAATTGCCGTTCGCGATGTGAAAGCCGGTGAAAGTGTGGGTTATGGCGGAAACTGGACCAGTGAACGTGATACCAAGGTTGGTGTTATCGCGATTGGTTACGGTGATGGTTATCCTCGTACTGCACCTAACGGTACTCCAGTGTTCGTTAACGGTCGAAAAGTACCGATCGCAGGACGTGTATCAATGGACATGCTAACGGTTGATCTAGGCCCTGATGCGGCAGATAAAGTCGGCGATGAAGCGACTCTGTGGGGTAAAGGTTTACCTTCAGAAGAAGTGGCTGAACATATCGGCACTATCGCTTACGAGTTAGTCACTAAGCTGACTTCGCGTGTTGCGATGGAATATGTGAAGTAATCATGGATCTTGATAAGTAAATTATGTTCAAGCGAACGACTCGAAGCTGGCTAATGTCTGCAATGACATTACTCGGTGTCAGCTTTTCTTCTTCCGCTGTGAGTGAAGAAAAAGATTCAGCCTTTGTTCCTTTCTACTTCAGCACCGAAACCATGGGTAACACCTTTGGGGTTGCGGGTGTCGCAAAGGGTGTTTGGCAACCTCAAGCCGCTCTGTTTGGTATGGCACTCTATTCAGACAAAGACAGTTACGTCGGTTTTCTATCGGCTTTTAACTATGCCTTGTCTGAGAACGTATTGTTTAGCACTCAGATGTATCAAGCGCGCTTCAACGACAACCCGTATTACATTGGTTCTCAAGGCGATAATGATTCATCTATCGATGACAAAACCATTGCTGATGGCTTAGAGCAAAACTATCAGTTTGAGTTTAAGTATTTGCTACCTTGGGGCAACGTTGCAGAACACGGTTTACTCGGTGCTTTTCAGCCAATCAAAGATGTGAGCTTTGCTTCGCCAATCGAATCGGGTGTCAGTTCGATTCTATTTACGCCTTTTTATACTGCTCGTGAGTTGGAAGGTTTAAATAATACCGAGGAGGCAACAGGCTTTAGTTTGGCGTTTGATTGGGATAACCGTGATAGCACACGCAACCCGACCAGAGGTTCTCACACTAACCTTGAGTTCACCACTGGCGCAGAGAGTTGGTCTAACGATGACTTGTGGCTTAAGTGGACCTTCCAAAATAGCCAGTACTTTGCTTTAGGTCCTTTAGGGGACCTGTTCGATCAACAAGTTTTAGCATTTGATTTCTATACCGCTGACACGCCAACGTGGGATAACTGCTCTGGGCAAGATTGTGCTCGCCCACCAGAAACGGAGCAAGCTCGATTGGGGGGCTTGTATCGTTTACGAGGTTATACCGGAGGTCGTTATCACGGTCGCTCTGCAGTTCATTATTCTGCTGAGTACCGAGTACTTCCTGACTGGCAACCACTTGGCGATATCCCACTGATAAACTACTACGATTTGCCTTGGTGGCAATGGGTAGCGTTTGCTGAATTAGGGCGCGTTGCCGATGAGTACGACATCAAAACACTGCACTCGGACATGAAATGGAGCTTAGGTGGCGCGGTGCGTTTCCAAGTGGAAGGTATTGTTGTACGTGCTGAGTTGGCGCGAGGTGGTGACGAAGGGGCCTTTAGGGTTATGATAAACCAGCCCTTCTAAACCTTTCGGCCTACAGTAGGCCAAATACTATTTTTATAAGAGTGGTCGTGGAAACACACCACTCTTTTTTATTAACAAGATATTGTTTTTATTAAGGAGATCTTGTTTTCAAGCAGTCTACTCACCTTGCATCGTAGCAATCACAGTTCGGCTTCCACCACAATCTCGGTGCTCTCCTAAGTAAATACCCTGCCATGTTCCTAAAGCTAAACGACCATTGCTAATTGGTATTGTCACACTGGTGCCAAGTGTCGATGCTTTAATGTGGGCAGGCATGTCATCATCACCTTCATAGGTGTGTCTGTAGTAGGGCGCTCGCTCTGGGACAAACTTATTAAAGTGCGACTCCATATCGGTACGGACGGTAGGATCAGCGTTCTCGTTTAGCGTGAGGCTGGCAGAGGTATGTTGGATAAAAAGATGTAATAAACCAACAGATAGAGAATTGATATCGTGTATCTGTTGTTCAATTTCATCAGTAATGAGATGAAATCCACGCTTTCGTGCATTTAGGTGTATAGTCTTCTGAATCCACATACGCCATCCTTTATAATGTATTTGGAAAAAAAGTGGTTTAACGCTATCTTTTGAACTTGAATTTATCAGGTATCGCTCACATTTAATTATGTTAGAGCTAGAGTCTGTACCGATTCTTCTGTCAGGAAATCTAATCCTGATTTATCTCAAGGTACAGCTCTTCATATGCGGCATAATACGTCGTGAAAAAAAATTACAAAGAATCTTTCAGTGGTGACGCGGTTTGGTCATCACAGAAAAATATAAACTTTCGCCTAATCGGGGGTTCTATTCATCACCCAGGTGACGTTTAGAATAAAACCTACAGTAACATCGGGATAGATACCATGTTGAAAAATATCAACCCAACGCAAACACAAGCGTGGAAAGCTCTAACGGCACATTTTGAGTCTGCTCAAGATATGGATATGAAAGAGCTGTTTGCTCAAGATGCAAAGCGTTTCGAGAGCTTTTCTACTCGTTTCGGTTCTGACATCTTAGTGGATTACTCTAAGAACCTTATCGATGCTGAAACTATGCAGCACCTATTTGCTCTTGCGGACGAGACTGAAGTTAAGTCTGCAATCGAAGCAATGTTCGGTGGTGATGCAATCAACAAGACTGAAGGTCGTTCAGTACTTCACACTGCTCTACGTAACCGTAGCGACAAGCCAGTAATGGTTGACGGCAAAGACGTAATGCCAGCAGTTAACGCTGTACTAGCAAAAATGGAACTGTTCACACACCGCCTCGTTTCTGGTGAGTGGAAAGGTTACACAGGTAAAGAGATCACTGATGTAGTTAACATCGGTATCGGCGGTTCGGATCTTGGTCCATACATGGTGACTGAAGCACTAACGCCATACAAAACTCGCCTAAACATGCACTTCGTTTCTAACGTAGATGGCACTCACATCGTTGAGACACTTAAGCCTCTTAACCCAGAAACAACGCTATTCTTAGTGGCATCTAAAACATTCACGACTCAAGAAACAATGACTAACGCGCACTCTGCACGTGATTGGTTCTTGGCTGAAGCGGGTGACAACGCACACGTAGCTAAACACTTCGCAGCACTATCAACTAACGCAACTGCGGTCGCTGAGTTTGGTATTGATACTGACAACATGTTCGAATTCTGGGACTGGGTTGGTGGTCGTTACTCACTATGGTCTGCAATCGGTCTTTCTATCTCACTATCTGTTGGCTTCGATAACTTCGTTGAGCTACTAGAAGGTGCTCACGAGATGGATAACCACTTTGCTTCAACTGAGTTTGAAAGCAACATTCCAGTAATCCTTGCGCTTATCGGTATTTGGTATAACAACTTCCACGGCGCTGAGTCAGAAGCGATTCTACCTTACGACCAGTACATGCACCGTTTTGCGGCTTACTTCCAGCAAGGTAACATGGAATCAAACGGTAAGTTTGTAGACCGTGAAGGTAACCCAGTAGAGTACCAAACAGGTCCTATCATCTGGGGTGAACCAGGTACAAACGGCCAGCACGCGTTCTACCAACTGATTCACCAAGGCACTAAGCTGATCCCATCAGACTTCATCGCGCCTGCAATTAGTCACAACCCAGCATCTGATCACCACCAGAAGCTAATGTCTAACTTCTTTGCTCAAACTGAAGCACTAGCATTCGGTAAGACAAAAGAAACGGTAGAGGCTGAATTCCTAGCGGCTGGCAAAACTGCAGAAGAAGTGGCTGAGCTTGTACCTTTCAAAGTATTTGAAGGTAACCGTCCAACGAACTCTATTCTTGTTAAGCAAATCAACCCTCGCTCTTTAGGTAACCTAATCGCGATGTACGAGCACAAGATCTTCGTTCAAGGCGTTATCTGGAACATCTTCAGCTTCGACCAGTGGGGTGTAGAACTTGGTAAGCAACTAGCAAACCAAATTCTTCCTGAGCTTGCTGACGATGCTCAAGTAACGTCTCACGACAGCTCAACTAACGGTCTAATCAACGCATTTAAAGCGCTTAAAGCTTAATTGAGTTGATAGCACCAAAAAAACGCCAACCTTCGGGTTGGCGCTTTTGTATCTGTATAGCAAGCATTGGTTAAATCGCAGGTAATAAAAAAGGCTGGCATGATGCCAACCTTCTTTGATTTGATACTCAGTACTGCTAGAAATAAACAGCTGTTATTCGAAACAGATCTCGATGAAGGCATTACCCCACTGAGATGAGAAAGGCATAATGATGATTGCGCCTTCGCATTTGTGACGAATAGTGTGGCCTTTACCCGAAACCACAATCGGTGTTGCCATGTCGAAGTCGAAGCCGCTTTCCGCAAGAATACGTTTTGCACCGCCCGTTACCATGTTGGTGATCTCACCAACCATGTCGGTTACTTCTTCGTTCAAACCGTTTGGTCGCTCACCCAGCATGTTTTCCATGATTTCTAGAGCCAGACCTTCATCAAAGGTAATCGACATTGAACCACGAGATTGTGGACCAACCATACCGATTAAACCAGAGACATCACCACGAGCAATTTCATCTTTCTTAACTCTTGGTTTTTGTGGCTTCAATTCTAGAGAAGCCATCGTTTTTAGAACGTTCATCAAAGAAGCTAAAAACGGGTTTACAAATTCAGCGCGCATAATGTTCTTCTATAATCTTATTCTTTCATCTCGGAGGAGCAAGATTGGCAAATGCCATGCGATTCAATGACATGATTCGTCAATTGAAAGCCATGCTTCTCAGCGTTACTGGCGAGTAGGGTGACAAGCGCATCGTCCTGCAGTTCTATCACAGTGCCACATTTATCGCAGATCAGTAGTTGGGAGAAATGTTTGTTGGCATTGCAAGAGCAGCAGCATATGAAGCTATTGGTTGACTCAACTCTGTGAATGAAACCTTGCTCCAACAAGAAATCCAAAGCGCGATATACTGTAGGTGGCTTGGCTTGCGGTTCACTGACTTTCAACTGCTCTAATAATTCATAAGCACTGGAGGCTTTTTTATTAGAGAGGATGAGCTCAAACACTCGCTTTCTTTGAGGTGTTAATCTAACGCCTCGCGATGCGCATATCCCTTCAACTTGCTCTATTAATGTGTGGTCCAAATTTTTCACCATTCAATCGGACATCCCTAATCAAACCTTATTTCTAGGTTACTACGTTTTGGGAGCCAATGATTTCTATTAAAGTCAGGTACAGAGCGTATTGTGACCCACGACTTTGAATAAGACAAGGTAACTCAAAATGACAGTGTGACTCAAGGCATAACTGATTAATGAGGTTGAATTAGAGATCTGGTGAATAGGTTTATAAAAAAATGTGCAATAAGGTGCTTTTAATAAAAAGCTTTCAATCGACATTGGCTTGTCATCGACTAAGAAAGGTTTAGCGTTACTGGGTGCGGGAGCTGCTTTGGTATCTGGTCACCCTGAACTTATCACCGCTAGCGTATCGGCAGACGGTGTTCAATTCGGTGGCATTATTGGCGCAAGTGCTCCAATAGTATTTGGCCTATGGGAAACCCTACGCAACGAGTTCAAGTAATGGCAGAGTATCAAACAATAATTGTTGCTGTCGTTACTGCCTTGTCTAGCGGAGTAGGTGTGGGTATCACACTCAAAACGGACATCGATTGGATCAAGAAAGTCCAACATGACCAAGAACAGCGGATTCGTAAACTGGAGGATAGCCATGACTAGACGATGGCGAAAGCCAATAGACAACTGAAAAAAAGATATACGATTATAAATCGCAGAGTGGTGCGATAGGATGTTTTTCGTGTCCCCCTTGAGTAAAGGTTACCAATTCCATCTGGTAACCTTTTTGCTATTTACTATAGATATAATCTGGCAATCGAGCCATGGATTCAAGGTTGCAAATATTAGCAATTCTTAACTTCAAAGAGAGGTTGGGAGCTTTGATGTTGACCAATTTTTTGCATCTCATCATCAATAGAGGCATTAAGATATCTTTACCGGAGACTATCGAAAGCAGAGATTCTTCATCATGGTTAACTAAAGCAGATATTTCTGCTCTGGTGGAATCGTAAAGCGCTTGACCTGCAATCGCGATAGTTTCTTGTTTTACATCTTGAATTCGTTTAGTCACCTTCGCGTAATCTAACTCTCCTGTGTTAGAGGATACTAAACCTGAATATCCAAATGCCACAGTCTGTACTGTAGGGGCAATTCTTTTCGCGACACCATATTCAACAAATAAGTCTACTAGGTTAGTTGTGACTGCGTTGACCCAAGCATCGTAATCAAATAAATTCTCTAGTCTTTCTAATGATTTATCAGGGTCTTCTTCTTCCATAATTGAGAGTAGTGAAATCTTACATATTAGATGATTTTCTATACAATACCTTGGGAGTACAAATAGGCCGTTTAGGTTTGTATTATCAACCTCTCCCGCCAAAAGGTATAGGTCTCCATCTACGATGTATATACGGGCTCTACTTCTAGTGCCTTGATCTGCTCGACAAGCATTTAAAACTTCTGTCCTCCCACCTAATGGGAATACGTTCTCTATTTTGAAGCGACCACCTAATATACGCTGAAGGATTTTTTCAAATAACTTCTTATATCCTTTAGCTGTATCTTCAATGAAGACATCTATCTCATTGTAATCATCAAAAAACGTTGCTTTCGCAACTTTTGCTTTTAAATTTCTATTCAACATTGCTCTTGATGACCTTTCTTACTTTCTTACATTTGTTTGTCAGTTCTCCAACGATATCGGGGGAGTGAGTAGCCAAAATGAACTGTGTTTCAGGACTAGTTTCTAGAATGATTTCTGAAAACATTTCTTGCCATCTCATATGTAAAGAAAGCTCAGGTTCATCAATGATGATTACACTCTTTTTCGGAGATAGGGAGTTCCTAAATTTATTAAACAAGACGTTTGCAATAATGATTAATAATTGACGTTCGCCAGACGAGAGACAGTCGACGTTATAGGCTAGCTTACGATTATTTATATGAACCATGATCCTGCCTACAGGGTCAATACTGATTCTTTTCTCTGAGTCGATGAAAAACTTGTTTATGGTTGAAGCAAATTCATTAACTGGTTTGTAGATATCTTGGATTTTCTGATCATAAGAGTCTATTACATCAACTAGCTCTGATATACGCTTGATTTGAGCTTGGTTCATAAGCCAGTTGAGGCTGAAGCCTGCATCGTCACCGGATGTTTTTAGCTCGTATAATAGCTTTTCTAAACTATCAAAGAATGAATCTACTTCAGTTGAGAGAGAGTCATCGACACTTACTATTTTTCTGAGTGCTCGATTAATTTCAGCTTTTTTATTGATCAGCTGGTTTGCTTGCATCCACTTTTTATCTTGAGTAGTAAGATCTTCAGGATTAAACGAGGAAAACTTGAAGGATGAACGAAGAATACTATCTCTTAATACCCCCCCTTGTTTCTCTTCTAAATTCCTTATTCCCTTGTAAGAATCTTGAATCATTAGCTGGGTTTCTAGTAAGGCATTGCCGAGCAAACCTTTAACAATACTACGATGACGATTTGGAGAGATAAATGCTTCTCTGAAAGCTCTTGGGGATGGTGTGTTCCCGTTGCCATTTTTTCTATCTACACCTAAAAATATTGGTGTTGGCAACTTTCTAATTTTATTAAATACAGGGTTGTCAGAGAGTGCATCTAACTCTAAAGATAGATTTTCATTCCGCTCTACATCGTAGTGTATTAAGTCTCTTTGTAGATGATCCGGAAAGATAAATGTGTGTTTTTCACCATCATAACTTGCAGCGTATTCGTTAGATTTTTTGCTAGTCCTAACAAACTCTATCGTTCTTGGTTTTCCATTTCTTTCAACTCTTAGACTACATGACTCGAAAGATATGGATATTAAGTCAATGAGGCTAGGAGAGAGCAAAGCTTTAATCATCTTTATTGCGGTAGTTTTACCTGAGCCATTTGAACCTATCAGGAAGTTTACATCTCTATTAAAATCAATATCAAAGTCCATGTAATCATGTACTTTCTTAGCACTGAAACTAAGTAATCTCATTTGATTCTCCGAAGTGGAATTTATGTGCGTATGTAAATAGCAATTTAACTCATATCAATTATCTGAGGAGGATATCAAACTCTTTAGAGTGGAATCATAAAAATGTTTAATTAAAACAATTGAATTTATTTGTTTTGAGACTTATATGAGGCTCATTGACCAACTATTGGTTACAGAGGTTACCTTCTATGAAGGTTTTGAGGAAAAAGCTGAGTATAAACTTGCCACAAGATATTCAAGTTTCTATGCCCAGTGACCTGAGCCACTTCTTCAATTGAATAGCCCTTTTCAAAGAGACGACTAGCCCCTTCTCTTCTTAAGTCGTGGTACCTCAAATCTTCGATACCTAACTCGTTCCTAACTCTCTGAAATCCTGCGCTAACACTTCGTGAGTTGTACGGGAAAATAAGCTCACCTTTGTTCGGTTGTTTAAGTGCGATCTCAAATGACTCGCCAAGTAACGGAACAATCATGTGATTCCCTTCTTTCTTCCTTGGGTCTTTTCTGTCTCTGACGAGTATCGTTTTATGTTCTTGGTTGAGGTCTTCCCAACGCAGCTTGCAGACTTCACCAATTCGCATACAAGTCAGAATGCTGAATTCAAGAATGTCAGTGAATGGGATTCGAGTTGTGCCGTTTGGCCTAAAAGACTCGCGTTGCTCTAATCCAAGCTTTAAGAGTTTCAGTTCTTCAGAAGTAGGTCGGCGTGTTCGTTTCTGACTTTTACCAACTAACCCCATATCAATCAAAACAGGCACCGCTTCATCAAATATTTGGTGATTGGTATCGATGTTGAAGACAGGCTTAGACTTTTTCATTACAGAACGCAGGTAAGCAATATCATGATAAATCGTTGCGGGTTTGGCTCCTGCGCCTCTTCTATTTTTACAGTGCTTGATTAAGTCGCTAGTTCGTAGTTGATTACTCTCAACTTGGGCGATGTCGCAATCCCTAAGCATTTTAATAACGTAGCGTTTTGTGCGGCCTGTATTGTCCCAGAGATCACGCTCAGCCATGAACAAATCGAGGAGTACCGAAAGGGGGACTGTTTTTGGCTGATTGAGTACCCCTTGAGCTTCTAGTTCAGCTACCCTTTTTTTACCGAAAGCTTTAGCGAGTGCTTTCTTTTTTAGAGTTTTGCTTTCCCTGTGTATAATGCGCGAATTCTTTTTAACGATGATTGTTACCTTGAACCTTGGTTCACCGCTTTTTAGCTTTCTGGTCTCGATGGTATAACTTGCCATTGTCCAACTCCTAAAGGGGTACTTGAGGGGTACTACAGGAAGTAATTCCGTTTAATTCTAGGTAATTAACTGTATGTTTGTACAGTATTAATTGAGGCTGAATCATGACAAACACTAATAAAACCAGTAAATACGCTAGTAACCGACTTTCTGTTGCACCCATGCTCGATTGGACTGACCGCCACTGTCGTTACTTTCACCGTTTGCTTTCTCAGCAGACTCTTCTGTACACGGAAATGGTAACAACGGGCGCGATCTTACATGGTAAGGGCGACTTCCTAGAATATAACGAGCAAGAACATCCTCTTGCACTTCAACTCGGTGGTTCAAACCCGGTTGATCTTGCTGCTTGTGCCAAGCTTGCTGGTGAACGCGGTTATGATGAAGTGAATCTTAACGTAGGTTGCCCTTCAGACCGAGTTCAGAATGGTCGATTTGGTGCATGCTTGATGGCTGAGCCCGAGTTGGTGGCAGATTGTGTTTCAGCGATGAAAGAAGTCACTGATATTCCAATTACCGTGAAAACGCGTATCGGTATCGATGACCAAGACTCTTATGAGTTTCTAACTAAGTTTGTTTCGACGGTTTCTGAAAAAGGTGGCTGTGAGCAATTTACTATTCACGCGCGTAAAGCGTGGTTGAGTGGCCTTAGCCCGAAAGAGAACCGTGAGATCCCACCGCTAGATTACGATCGTGCATACCAAATCAAGAAAGATTTCTCTGATCTGGTGATTGCCGTGAATGGTGGCGTTACTACTCTTGAGCAAACTAAAGAGCACTTGCAACACCTTGATGGTGTGATGATTGGTCGTGAGGCTTACCATAGCCCATTTATTTTGGCTGAAGTTGATCAACAGATCTTTGGTTTAGACACACCAATTAAGAAGCGCTCACAGGTTGTCGAAGAGATGTACCCGTACATCGAGCGTGAACTTTCAAATGGCGCAAGTTTAGGTCACATCTCTCGTCACATGCTTGGTTTGTTTCAAAGCATGCCTGGTGCAAGACAATGGCGTCGCTACATCAGTGAAAACGCACATAAGAAAGGTGCAGGTATTGAAGTGATGCAAACAGCATTGGCTAAGATCCCTAAAGAGCTAAATGTTTAAGCTCCCTCTAAGTTAAAAACTTAAGGTTAAATTCGCCACTAGAGGCTAAATTTACCACTGTAAGTTTCTGAAAAGCCACGCATGAAGATGTGTGGCTTTTTATTTATCTGATAAATAAGGGTTTTATTGGTTTGGCACACTTGGTATGGAAGCTGCAATGTTAGAAAGTAGGAAAGATAGGTCATTAACTCATTAGGGAGACCATTATGTTTGAATTAATCTTTGTTCTTATTTTCGTCGCAACTCTACTTGTCACTGGTATCACGTTTATGACGGTATTGGCTGCAACCGGAGTAGCGTTATTAGTCATGTTGGTCTTAGGTATGATGGGCGTCGTGTTTAAGTTACTGCCTTGGTTGATCGTGATTGCAATCGGTGTGTGGTTTTTCAAAAATTTTGTACACAGTTCTAACCAGAGACGTTACTAAGGTCATCGTGCCGTCAAATCTTTACTCGTCAGCGGTTTATCGTTTTAGAATTTAAGATGTGTGGTAGAATTTTCCCCAATAATCTATGAATGTGCATACAATTAGCACTACGATATGGAATTGGAGCTATCTCAAATGAATAAAATGCCATTAATTGCTTTAGTGGGAATGCTATCTTTAAGCTCGGCAGTGTCTGCTGAAGAAGAGTTTTCTTACACGGCTAAAGTCGGTGCCGATATGTGGTGGGGAAGTACAAAGCTAAACGAAGTTAGACAAGATGACGATTCTAACTCACCTTCGTTGTATTTCGCATTTGAGCATAATGCCCCGATGCTACCAAACGCTAGCTTTCGCTATACTTCTGTTGATGCAGATTCATTGGCTTTCGATAAGTACGATTACACCTTCTATTACACGTTGTTAGATCACAAGCTGATGAACTTCGATGCGGGTGTGACGTTTACTCAATACTCAAACTCGAATTACATTGAACCAAAAGCAACAGGTGCGAAAACATCGACGTTTGATGAGTTCACGTGGAGCTTCTACGGTAACGCAGAGATCAATGTGCCGGACACCAACTTCGATATCATTGGTACGATGGAGTTCGGTGATAGCAGTGGTATTAAGAGCACTGACTTGATGGCGGGTGTTCAGTACCGAATCCCTGTATCAGAATCTGAAATTGCCCTGCGTGGTGGTTACCGTGTTATCGATTTAGATTCGGATGAGTTCTTTAGCTCAGAACTAGGTAAGAGCTTTGTTATGGTCGATGGCTGGTTTGCTGGTGCTGAAGTGCGCTTCTAGGCCATATAAAGCAAATTTAGAGCGAATTTTAAGAACGCCACTTTATTAAGTGGCGTTTTTTATATCTATTGGTTACTTGAGTATATATCTTTCTGGAATTAGTTAGCACATTCATCACTTTCGACCATCCTTAATACAGAGAGCCAATTTGCGTCTATTCTTATAAGGTCTATGTAGTGAGGTCAAAGCAAGGGATGGAATATGACACTCAATGAATTACGAAATTTATATAGAGAAAACCTGTTAGTTGAAGCTATCATAGAGCCCTCAATTCAAGAAGGGTCTTGGGTTGTGGAGTTTCGCCATATGGGAGGTGGCTTTGTTCTGCTTACTGATGTTCATGGTGAAGAATGTCATTACGCGGATTTAGACTTGGCATCTAAGTCGGCAATGGCGGTTGGCTTTCAGCAAGTACGCATTGAAAACCAGTAAGACAATTTACGTTTCAATCGGTTTTTACTTCCAAAAAGTTATAAAACATACTTTTCTATTCTTTCTTGTTATTAAAAGGAGTGGTTAATCTATCGTCACGCAATGATTAGGGATGTCGTGACCATGTCTTTAAATAAGAAAGAGTCTTCACAAAATAATAATGCACAGTCTGGGGCTAATGAGTTACCTGGGCTAGCAGCACCACTTAATGACCAACAATTGGGTCATCTTCAGCAAACTGTTTCTGAACTGTCTTCACAGCAACTGGCATGGGTCAGTGGTTACCTTTGGGGAGTGAGCCAAGCTCAGTCTGTCGGTGCTGCTGCGCCAATCGCTCAAGCGGCCGCTGCAGTAGCGGCTAAGCCAGCGGGTAAGCTCAGCATTATCTTCGCTTCTCAAACCGGTAATGCTAAAGGCGTCGCTGAATCGCTAGAGGCAGAAGCAAAAGCCTTAGGTATCGCCGTCGAGCTTTTCGATGCGAGTGATTATAAAGGTAAGAACCTAGCCAAAGAGACACACGTCATTTTCGTCGCTTCAACCAATGGTGAGGGCGAAGCCCCTGATAACGCGATTGAGTTGCATGAATTCCTTCAATCGAAGAAAGCGCCAAAATTATCAAACCTACAATACGGTGTGATTGGTTTAGGTGACTCAAGCTATGAGTTCTTCTGCCAAACGGCTAAAGACTTCGATAACTTCCTCGCTAAGCTTGGTGCGAAATCGTTTGTCGATCGCCTTGATTGTGATGTTGATTACGAAGAGTCAGCAACGGAATGGCGCGCTAAAGCGTTATCACAAGTTCAAGAAACGCTATCGACAGGCACTGAAGCCGATGTGGTTCAATTACCAGTCGGTCAAGCGGCCGCCGGTCATTCGCAATACACCAAACAAAATCCATATACAGCGACACTATTAACCAGTCAAAAGATCACGGGTCGTGACTCGGGTAAAGATGTTCGTCATATCGAGATTGATCTTGATGAGTCGGGCATTACCTACCAACCCGGCGATGCGCTAGGCGTATGGTATGAAAACAGTTCAGAACTCGCAAATCAGATTCTTTCTAAGGTTGGGTTATCGGGTATCGAAAGTGTCGATGTCGATGGTGAGAATCTATCTATCCATAGTGCGCTAGTGAGTAAATTTGAGATTACCACTTCAAACCCTCAACTTGTGACTAAGTTTGCTGAGTTATCGGGCAGCAAGAAGTTAATCAAGCTGGTGGAAGATAAAGACAAGCTTCGTGAATACGCGGGTAATACTCAAGTTGTCGATGTTTTAGCTGAGAAGAAAACTAAGCTATCGGCTGATGAGTTAATTGGCCTGTTACGTAAGCTGACACCGCGTCTCTATTCTATTGCATCAAGCCAAGCAGAAGTTGATGAAGAAGTTCACTTGACGGTTGGTTTGGTTGAATACCAAAAAGGCGAAGAGTCTCGTTTAGGCGGAGCTTCTAGCTTCTTAGCTCAACGTCTTGAAGAGGGTGGTGAAGTGAAGGTGTTTGTTGAGAACAACAATAACTTCAAATTACCACAAGACGACAATACACCAATCATCATGGTCGGCCCGGGTACCGGTATCGCACCGTTCCGCAGTTTTGTTCAAGAGCGTGAAAATAATGATGCTGAAGGAAAAAGCTGGTTGTTCTTTGGTGACCGTACCTTTACTCAAGATTTCTTATACCAAGTTGAATGGCAAAAGTACCTCAAGTCTGGCGCGCTAACTAAGCTCGATGTTGCCTTTAGCCGTGACCAAAAAGAAAAGGTTTATGTTCAGGATCGTTTAATCGAACAAGCAGAGCAGGTGTGGCAATGGCTGCAAGAGGGCGCGTACCTCTATGTCTGTGGCGATGCGACTCGAATGGCTAAAGATGTTCATGAAGCGTTAGTTTCGATAGCGGAAAAGCATGGCAACCAGAGCCGCGAGCAAGCTGAACAATATATTAATGATTTACGTAAAGCGAAACGTTACCAAAGGGATGTGTACTAATGAGCAAGCAAGTAATAGAGCAAGAAGTGCTAGGTCAAGTACTTGGACCTTTGGCTGACAATGAGCGTCTTAAGCGTGAAAGTAATAACCTACGCGGTACGATTGAACAAGATCTCCAAGACCGCATAACAGGTGGCTTTACTGCTGATAACTTTCAGTTGATTCGTTTCCACGGTATGTATCAACAAGACGACCGTGATATTCGTAACGAACGTACCAAACAAAAGCTCGAACCGTTACATAACGTCATGCTTCGTGCTCGTATGCCTGGTGGCATCATTACCCCTAAGCAGTGGTTGGCGATTGATAAGTTCGCAGACGAAAGTACCTCTTACGGTTCAATTCGTCTAACAACTCGTCAAACGTTTCAGTTCCACGGTGTCTTGAAGCCGAACATTAAGTTGATGCACCAAACGCTAAATAGCATTGGCATTGATTCAATTGCGACAGCGGGTGATGTAAACCGAAATGTTCTATGTACGACAAACCCGGTTGAATCTGAACTTCATCAAGAAGCTTACGAGTGGGCGAAAAAGATCAGTGAACATCTATTACCGAAGACTCGTGCTTATGCAGAAATCTGGTTAGATGGTGAAAAACTAGAAACAACGGATGAAGAACCTATCCTTGGTAGCAACTACCTACCGCGTAAGTTCAAGACGACGGTTGTCATTCCTCCGCAAAATGATGTGGACGTCCATGCTAACGATCTTAACTTTGTTGCTATTGCTGAAGACGGAAAGCTGGTGGGCTTTAATGTGTTAGTCGGTGGCGGTCTTGCTATGACACATGGTGATACCTCTACTTATGCACGTAAAGCTGACGACTTTGGTTTTGTGCCATTAGATAAAACGTTAGATGTAGCAGCGGCGGTGGTAACGACTCAGCGTGACTGGGGTAACCGTTCAAACCGTAAGAATGCAAAAACCAAATACACACTAGACCGTGTTGGTATTGATGTATTCAAAGCAGAAGTAGAAAAGCGTGCAGGCGTAGAATTTTCTGAAAGCCGTCCTTATGAGTTTACTGGCCGTGGTGATCGCATTGGTTGGGCGGAAGGCATTGATGGTAAGCACCACTTGGCGTTATTCATCGAGAATGGTCGTTTACTTGATTTTCCGGGTAAAGCTCTGAAAACAGGTGTTGCTGAAATAGCGAAGATCCACAAAGGTGACTTCCGCATGACTGCAAACCAAAACCTAATTGTTGCGGGTGTGTCGACGAGTCAAAAGGCCAAGATTGAAAAACTGGCGCGTCAATATGGCTTGATGGATGATGCTGTTTCAGAGCAACGTAAAAACTCAATGGCGTGTGTGGCTTTCCCAACATGTCCTTTAGCAATGGCAGAAGCTGAGCGCTTTCTTCCTGAGTTTGTAACGGATGTTGAAGACATTCTGAAAAAACATGGATTACCAGAAGAAGATAACATCATCCTTCGAATCACAGGTTGTCCAAACGGTTGTGGTCGTGCAATGTTGGCTGAGCTTGGTTTAGTCGGCAAGGCTCCGGGGCGTTACAACATGCACTTAGGTGGCAACAAAGCCGGAACTCGTATCCCTAAGATGTATAAAGAGAACATCACTTCAGCTCAGATCTTAGAAGAGATTGATTCGCTGGTGGGACGTTGGGCTACGGAACGTAACGACAATGAAGGGTTCGGTGATTTTACAATCCGAGCTGCCATCATCGAAGAGGTGATAATTTCAAAGAGGGATCTGCATGCATAATTCTGTCGCTTCAAAACTGAAGTTAGCAGAGCTACTCGCATTGACTAAGACGGAGCAAATACTTCGTCTTGGACAAATCAACGCAGAGTTAGAGCAGCTAACCGCATTAGAAAGAGTTAAGTGGGCTTTAGATAATTTAGAAGGGACACATGTTGTGTCTTCTAGTTTCGGAATCCAAGCAGCATTGATGTTGCACCTAGTGACCCAAGCAAAACCAGATATTCCGGTTATTTTGACTGACACAGGGTATCTATTTCCGGAGACCTATCGCTTTATTGATGAGTTAAGTCAGAAGTTGACTCTAAACCTTCAAGTCTTTCGCGCCCAACAGAGCCCTAATTGGCAAGAAGCGCAATATGGAAAACTTTGGGATCAAGGTATAGAAGGGATAGAGAAGTACAACAAGCTTAATAAAGTTGAACCGATGAGAAGAGCGTTGGATGAGCTCGAGGCTGGGACATGGTTTTCCGGTTTAAGAAGAGAGCAATCTCAATCGCGTGCAAATTTGCCAATCTTATCTATCCAAAATGGTGTGTTTAAATTTTTGCCGGTAATCGATTGGACGAATAAAGATGTTCACTATTACCTAGAAGAGCATGGTCTCGGTTATCACCCGCTTCGAGAGCAGGGTTACCTTTCTGTTGGAGATACACATACAACTAAGAAGTGGGAACCGGGTATGACTGAAGAGGAAACTCGTTTTAATGGGTTGAAACGCGAATGTGGTCTCCATGAAGATGATGGAGAGCAATATGGTTCTGGGATTTAGACTCGTTGCCATTTAAAAAGCTGCCATGAGGCAGCTTTTTTTGTTTTCTAGGATGAAAATCAGAGCAATTGTGGATAAGTCTGTGGTTATTTTGTAAGTACTCTGTAGTTAAACTTGCACAAATAAGGCTTTGAGTGTTTATTCGCCATGTAATCGTTATTTTTGCATCTTTCTTTAATAAACACTTGCCAATGTGATGAACATCTCTATAATGCCGCCTC
>NZ_JBFRST010000025.1:0-9282 GCF_041473705.1 Vibrio sp. 10N.222.55.B11 | reverse complement strand
ACATCCGTGTCGGTTTGATGAAACAGAGTGAGTTAGGCAAAGAGAACGTCGTCGCAACCCGGCTACGCTCAATCGGCGCCACGGGTGAAGAGCTCACTACCATGATGCCGTATCAAAAAGGCTTGATATTGAGCACCAGACCCGGTGAGTACGCGACAATCACTCACGTTGACTCAGAGCATGGCGTGGTGACACTTCAAGACGCAGCGACAGGTAAGACTAGGCCATTCTTACCGCGCAACCGTGACCACCGCTTCACCACCCTGTTCTCTGCGTCAGAAAAGCCACTTTCGACGGGCGATAAAATCATCACGCGCTTTACCGATAAAAGTCGTGACATCAAAGCCAACGTCGAATACCGCATCACGCAAGCCAATGAGGAAGGCATCAAAGCGCAATCCAAAACAGGACAAGCGCTCACCATTAACCCCAACGAGCTTAAAGACGGGCATTGGGACTACGCGTACAGTCGAACCGCAGACATGGCGCAAGGGTCCACCTATCAACACGTCATTAGCGCGATACAAAGCAAAGGCGCACTGACCAACTTAAGACGCGCCGGTATCGATGTCACCCGTGCCAGTCAGCACATTCGCCTCTATACCGACAACACCAAACAACTGGTCAAAAGCTGGCTCTCTAAAGAAAGTCATAAAGCCAGTGCAATAGAAACCCTCAACCAAACGCCCCCCAAAGACACCACCTACTTTAACCGAAATGCCCTCCCTCACGAAGACGTTCGGTTCCAAAATAAAAGCGGTGACTTTGACTACAACACATTTAGGGAGCACATCAATACGCAGCTACCAAAATACACCGAAAGCCTCGCCATTCAGTTATTAGGCCAGCCGAATCAATCCAAATCAGACCGGGATTATTTAACCTTTGGCCTTGGAAAATCGGCGATTAAAGTGACCCTAACTGGAGAATATCGTGGGTATTTTAAAGACTACACCACAGGCGAAAAAGGCGCATTGATTAACCTTATAATGAGTCATAAGGAAATGAACTATAAAGCCGCGATGAATGAAGCGCACAAGATGCTAAACGAACCGGACAAATATCAATTGGAGGAAAACAGTAAGCACGACAAATTACTGAGCACCACACCTAGGCATATTGCGCAGTTTGAAGAACGGGCTAAAGATTATATCAATCAAAGCTTACCGATGGATAACACACTGGCCCAAACGTACTTAAACAAGCTCGGTGTCAATAACATTGAAAACAACCATGTAAAATTCCACCCGGCGGTCTATTCATCCGAAGATAGATCTCTTCATCCTGCGATGTTAACCAATATCCACAATAAAGAAGGTGAAACTAAAGCCATTGAAGTGACCTATTTAGACACTCAAGGCAATAAAGACACCTCCCTAGACATTAATCCAAGAACCCTAGGCACAAAGTCCAAACAATTAACCCAATTCCATCAAGGAGAGAATTTAAACACCACCATCATCAGTACCTCAATTGAACACTCGTTTTTAATTCGAGACCAAACCCAAGGGCAGATTGACATTATCAATGTCAATCATAAGAACGACATTCAAAACATCTCCACCGATGAACTGAGACAGAACATCATTATTGTATTAAATCACGGCAACCACGATTTAAACCCGAACAACATTGAGAAAATCGTCGAGAACTTTAATGGACGAGACATTCAATTCATGTCAGACGATAATCTTAAAGAGGACATTAAATCGTGCATTAACAAATTAGAGCGAGATAACAGCGCACATAACATTGAATTAAATGAGGCGCACACTTCTCATCAAGAGAGCGAATTAGACACCCTCAACTATAATGAGAAAAAAGAAACCGACAGCCAATCACTCGACCACTTTGAGCCAAAAGAATATTCACCTCAACAAGAGATGGAATTTAATCACTCAGAGAAAGAGAGTCAGTGGGAAGACAGAGAAATCGACAGAGAGTTAGAGCGATAATAAAAGGGTAGCCAATGGCTACCCTTTTTTTTCGCCTTCAAGATATTCATCGACGCTTTTATCAACCAAAGCGGTGTTGGATTTTCTTTGCTCAATCGAATCCGCTTTATTCTTATAATACCCCTCCCCATCAAAGCTATGCGCCAAATTTAAATTTAGCACGCCTTGTACCTGCCTAACTCTACGATACGTTTCTTCCATCAACTCACGGTTCGACGGCCGCTCATCGTCACTGTCATTCAGTTTGATACGCAACGCCAAGGTAAAAAGCTGACGAGTTGCCTCGGCATCACTTAACTTTTCTCTGTCTCTGAACTTCTTAAAATCTTGCTCTAGCTTCCCTCGAAGGGAGCTTTGTAAAGGGTAAGAACGTGACATAATTTAGCTTTTTCTCCTCAATGAATGTCAATGAAGCCCACCTTTAAGCCTCAATGAAATCCAATAAATTCTCAATGTAAACCCATTGTACTTAGTTTTGAAAAAACCGCTACAACCTTACCGATAAAGGGATAAATAACAATTTAATTAAATCCCATTGAATTTAGATTGAAATCACCACAATCCCTTACACAGAAAGGCGCCAATGATAATTCAATGTAATTACATATTTTCACACTGGGATTTCAGCGGCTAATTAGTTGAGATTTTGAAAATTTTTTCACGCTCTATTTCGCCTCCACTATTAATCATAAGTCATTGTTTTTATAGGTTTTAAATTCATCACAGACAATCATTTAAATCGTTTACGATTTAGCGTGGTGTGTGGTCACCAACTCAACTAACCAACAACTCAGAACGAATGATCTGACTTCCTTAATCAAAGCGACGGGAAAAACTGACAGCGAAAGACAAAAGCCGACCAGGTGGCGAATGAATCTGACGAACGAGGGATGCGGGGGATCTGGAAATTGAAGGAAGAAAGCGAGAGGAAAAGCTAAAGACCTTGCACCGTTATGGTGCAAGGTCTTTTATTTAACGTTAGGATTAAAATAAACCGATTGGACTTTTTGGATGTATATTTTTCTGGCGTTCTCGGTGCGTTTGGAAAAACCCGCATTATACGCGCCGACACTGTTCCAGTTATAACCATGACTAGAAAAGTTAGAACTTAATACCCACGCACCTAATGAAACATTAAAACAAGGTTTGTAAATATTGGCTTTATTGACGTTAAATTCAGCCAATCGAGGAAACCAAATAGAGTTAATTTGCATGAGTCCAAAGTCACGACTGGTTACTTGACCTTTTTTATTTTTGTTTTCGTTATAAGCATTAGGATCAAGACTGCTTTCAACTTGTGCTATCGCTCGCAGCAAAGCTGGAGCAACATTATAATGTTGTCCTGCTTCATCAAAACAAAACGAATACCCAACACTTGGAAACACCGACAATAATAAGATTGATTTTTTCATAAACTAAAAAATGGAGTCCAAAGGAACTCCATTATATCGCGTGAATTGACGTCATCAATATTCATTCGGGAGCAAAATCGTAGTGCAACTACGATCACGCTTGGTAATTATCCAGACTTGTTCATTACAAATGGTGTAACTGGATAAAACCCGCTCGCCTGTCTTGGTGGCTTCATCATTGGTAAGTTTATCTTCAACACAGACATTTCCCCAATCACCATTTTGGTGACGATGTAAGTAAATCGGTAAATTCACACCAATATTGTTATTTAGCAGTTCAGCAATGCCTTGTGTACAAACGACTTGGCCAAGATCAAACGGCACAGCCGTACAAACATAAATTTTTTCTTTTATTTCTTCGTTACCTGATGTAAGATTTTTAATGTTCATTTTATTTACCCCTGTATTTAAATTGAATTTGCCTTGATATTTGATACAGCAAATATCAAGGCGCTTTACTTTTAGCGTTTAAGAAACGTCTTCCGTTTTACGAATGTGATTAAACACCTCATACACTTCATCGTAAGAAATACCATACCCTTCGAGACTTTCGACACAATCACAAATGTCATTGGTATAAAAACACTCGTGATTGAATAGCTCACGGCGAATGATCGCTTTTTTACCATTCTCTTCGATGTCTTCGGCGATCCCTTCTTGAGCAATAGAATCTAAACGGGTCATTAATTGCTTTGCATTATCAACAGGGCAAATTAAACCCATACCTAACGACGCATATTTCACGCCCTCTTTTTTTGCTTCATCGAACTGTTTAGTGGAAAAGGCAAAAAATGCCCCTGCTTCATTAAATGCTAGCGTTTGTTTGTCTTGAACATAGTGGGAGAGATATTTCATGACTTACTCCTGACGTTAATACAAAAATATCCCAGTAATTAAAACGGGCAACGGTGAAACGAAAAGAGGGCTCTCGAAGGGGTTGATACATCCTTCACAATAAAATTGTCAGTTAAGTCCCCTATTTTAAAGTGATGTAAGATGCTCTTCTCAACCTCAGCCAGAGTGGATGGGTAGAACTTAGAATCACGCAGAGTAAATCCCGCGATTTTGAGTTCAGCTAAGGTAATATCGCTACACGGCGTAAGAGAAAAGCCGTGCTCTTCTCCCTCTGTACGCTGAGGAATACGCAGTAAAGAGATATCATTTTTTGGTGAGCTTTCGTGCCCAGCGGCGAAACGCTGGTCGCTGAAATTCGATTTAGAGAGAGTTGGGGTTGTATGTTGTTGTGCCATGAGGAGTTTCCTTTCTGTTTGAGTATCACTTTTATGGAGCCGCTTGGCTGTCCACACCTCAAACATGGTTCTTCTCTGCAGGGGCGCGAAGCGTTCATTTACCCTTGCAGAGAAGGTTCTGATTGAGGATGGTTAACAGCCTGCGAGCACCATCAAATGATGCGAGTCGAAAGGAAAATCGGCACATAAGACAGCAAGCCTTTACTCGAACTTAATTGAAATCAGTGAAAGGTAACGAGGAGGCACGACGAGGCGCAGCTACGCAGGCGTTCAGGATTGCAGCGATATCCTTTTAGATAGGGGCTGTAGAGAGGCACATTCTGGGGCGGCACGCAGTGACTCACCCGGGTGAGGCCACGCTTAGGCCATAGATGAAAGATACAAGCGGAGAGCCTTGCCCGAAGGGTAACGCACAACTCAAGCCTTTATCATGACGCTACGCTTCAAATCAGCCTTAAACCGTTATAATAAAAAAGGCGCCTATCAGCCACAAACCCACAAAGTGACACCATGACAAAGCAATATAATCAAACATCGAGTAAATGGGCGCACTGTGGTACTGAGAGCCGGTTTGACGACCGCTTGCGGTCGAGCCTTTGGCTTAAATTCTTTTAGCGCGAGCGTTGAAGCGATCGAGGACATAACGAGAACAAAAAAATGCCTCTAGGATAAGAGGCATTTCAGAAAACCTATTTGAACATTAAACGTTGATATGACTACCCACCCAAAACGCGGCACCGGCTACCGTCGCAATCATCGCGAAGGCTGTTGCAATAATGAGGTTTTTAAGGGAACTCACTTCAATACGAACCCCTTGGATATCAGATTTCAGCTCATTACGAACACCCTGAATTTCAGACTTCAGCTCATTACGAACCGCTTCAATTTTATCTGAAAGGTCATGACGAACCGCTTCGATCTTCTGATCGAGTTCTTTACGCGTATCATTTAACTGCTCTTGAGTGGCAGCATGAGCGGTTAGGTTGATCAGCTCTTCAACGCTTAATGTAACTTTGCTTGATTCAGACATAATAGAAACCTTATTTAATTGTCTTTAGTTTACTGCATTACGTTACCGAAGTCATTCACGCCAGAATAGGCGTGAATGAGAGACATTTTTCACTAACTAATGGTTATATCCAACCACGCTCCGCAAATGACACCACATCTTCAAAAGACACCACGAAGTGATCGAGTACTCGAATATCAACCAAGGCTAACGCGTCAGTCAGTCGTCGAGTAATACGTCGATCGGCTTGGCTGGGTGTGGCATCACCGCTGGGATGGTTATGATAAAAAATGACTGCACTTGCGTTTGTGGCCAGTGACTCTTTGACCACTTCACGAGGGTAAACGGATGCGGCGTCAATGGTGCCGTTAAACATCTCTTTTGTGCGTAAAACCCGATGCTGACTATCAAGAAATATCACCCCAAACACTTCGCTTTCATTGGAAGCGAGTGAAGTCTGACAAAATGATTTCACCAATTCAGGGGAATTGAGTGGCGTCTGCTCTGACACAAACAACTTAGATTTTAAAATGCTCGCGGCATGGTTCAAGATATCTTTTTCTTCTACAGAGAAAAGACTGTGATTAGAGTAGTTAGCAAGTACAGACATAATAGATCCCCTTTTAATATTTAAAGTCGTGATGGGCGGAGCTCAGTCCGTGTTATTGGCCATACAAGCTAGTCAGAAGGTCTTTCGCTATCGCTTGATGCTTAGCGGTCGTTTCAACGTTTCTCTCTTCTTTTTTCGCGTAGGCGTAATCTTCTCGCATCTGTTTTACCGTCGTCACTCTGTCACATACGCCAATACTCACCCCTTTTCCTTTCAGACTTTCCTCTAAGATTAAAGAGTCGGTATAACCAAACTCCTTAAGTAAAATCTCATGCACTTTGACCGCTCGAACGCTCGAATTAAAGTCCGTTGAATTCACCCAGATAAGTCCTTTTGAAACTGTAGCTGAAACAGTCGAACGAACTGCACGTTCAACGACCCGACAGGAGATATCATTTTTTGGTGAGCTTTCGTGCCCAGCGGCGAAACGCTGGTCGCTGAACATCGGTTTAGAGAGAGTTGGGCTTGAGTGTCGTTGTGCCATGAGGAGTTTCCTTTCTGTTTGAGTATCACTTTATGGAGCCGCTTGGCTGCCCCTACCTCAAACAGGGTTCTTCTCTGCAGGGGCGCGAAGCGTTCATTCACCCTTGCAGAGAAGGTTCTGATTTAGGAGGGTCAACAGTCTGCGAGCCCCATCAAATGATGCGAGTCGAAAGGAAAACCGGCACATAAGGCAACAAGCCCTTACTCGAACTTAATGGATGTCAGTGAAAGGAGTGAGAAGGTACGACGAACGGCAACGAGGAAGAATGACGAGGCGCTGGCGTTCAGGATTGCAGCGATATCCTTTTAGATAGGGACTGTAGAGAGGCACATTCTGAGGCGGCACGCAGTGACTCATCAGGGTGATGCCACTCTTAGGCCATAGGTGAAAGATACAAGCAAAAAGCCTTGCCCAAAGGGTAACGCCCAAGTCCACCATAGTTTTTAAGGTAGTGAATTGCTAAATAAAAAAAAGGGGGGGGTTCCCCGCAATTATCACAAAAATAAGACGTTCAAAATGCCAACAATACTCAGCCTTACATTTAAGGTGAAGAATTACTGATAGACCAACAAACATATAAAACTCAAATAAATCCTCAGTTTATATATTAACTGTGAAACGCCTCAGATGTGAGGCGTTTTTGCTCTTAAAAACGACAAAGTCGCTTGGTGATAACAGCGATTAGAGCATTTTCTTCAAATGATAATTGTCCAAAACCTTCACAGGCTGAATTTTTACCCGTGGTACATTCTACCTCAGAAATGCCCCAAAATGAGCCATATAGGGATTGAACTCAGGTTCAAACTCAGGAACTTGCCTTACTTTCCCTCATGCCTAGAGTTCTAACTTTGTCCCCAAATTCCTAATCCACTAGACCACTAGACCACTAGACCACTAGAGACTGTTCTTCAAACACAACTACGCACGAATACGTTGTTTAAGTGTTTCTAAGCTATTGAATAGTATAGAACAAAATAGAAGTTCTTGATTGATAACGTGCCTCGAATAGGAGGCAATGTGTGTTTGCACGGTTTTTAACTAGAAATTATATCAAAACTGAATTATATACATATTTTTCAGTTGGTTAGAGAGGGTGCTTAATATATGCTAAATACACCAATTCGTGCTGGCACGATATTAAAATGTTATATGCCAACAAGTAAAACCCTAACATTCTCAAGGATGGTGAAGAATGGTAAGTAAAAACAGCACATTACAAATGAATTTTGTAATGTTAATCGTCTTTTTGGGCTGTGCAGGTGTTTCGTTCCCATATCCTGTCATTGCCCCATTATTTTTAGGCGGTGAAACAACGAGTTTGACCCAGTGGTTAGGGTTGTCTCCAGAAATATTATTAGGGTTAGTCATCGCTGCTTATCCGTTGGGGATGGTTATTGGTAGCGCTTTACTCGGTTCAATTTCTGATAGTTTTGGTCGAAAAAAGCTATTAAGCATTTCGTTAGTATTTTCTGTTTTAGGTTATTTGTTGTGTGCATACGCGGTAGTTATTGAGAGCTATTTAGTATTTTTGCTTGCTCGATTTGCAATCGGTTTATGTGAGGGTAACGTTTCTGTAGCGCGTGCAATAGCCTCAGATTTATGCGAAGAAAAGGATAAAACGGTTGCTTTATCAAAGATAAATGCGGCTGTGTATAGCGGATTATTGGCTGGTCCTATTTTAGGTGGTTTAGCAGGCTCTCAATCAACAGAGTTTGTTTTTGTACTCGCTGCGATGGTTTATATTTTATGTTGGTTAATCGTTTTATTCTTAGTTCAAGAAACTAATACCGTGCATGCTGTCAAGTCTGTACTGCCAAATGTTAAACTGTTTAATAACAAGTTATATTTCCAACTATTACTGATTCAGCTTTTAATGGCTATAGGTACAAGTGGTGCGTACCATTTTATCCCTGTTTGGTTGACGAGCGTTCAAGGTTTTTCTCCAACTGAAATCGGTTTTTCGGCGGCAATAATGAGCGCTTTAATGATTTTAAGTAGTTTGAAGTTAGTCCCTAGAGTTTCCAACAAACTAAATAAAAAACAAATTTATGTCGTGTTTGGTTTGACACTCTCATTGCTTTATTTTTGCATGGTAGTGTTAACACCAAATCTATCACTCTTTGTATTTTTAGTGACCGGCATACCAATTTCGATTTTAAGTGGTGCATTTCCCGCTTACGTTGTACAAAAATTAGGAGAAGAGCGTTCTGGGCTATTGCTTGGTAGTTTATCTTCTATGACGAGTATAGCTTCGGTTCTGGTGGCGCTCGGAGGCTCTATGTTGTTAACTTTCGACCACGCTGCGCCTATCGCTGTTTCTTCATTGTTCTGTTTTTTAAGTGTTGGTCTATTTATGTTTGTGTTGAAAACCACCTCAGAAGAATCGCTATTGGAGCACCGAGTTAAAGGCATATAATCGGGTAGCCGGAGGTATTTACCCTCCAGCCCCCACACCACCCTGCATGCGGATCCGCACAGGGCGGTTCATTCAGAACGCCTAACTTATATCTTCTGGTTTGGATATTGAACAGCGATCCATCCGTCTTTCAGTGAAAATAATCC
>NZ_JBFRST010000024.1:0-13292 GCF_041473705.1 Vibrio sp. 10N.222.55.B11 | reverse complement strand
TGCTCTTGAGTGGCAGCATGCGCGGTTAGGTTGATCAGCTCTTCAACGCTTAATGTGACTTTGCTTGATTCAGACATAATAGAAACCTTATTTAGTTGTCTTTAGTTTACTGCATTACGTTACCGAAGTCATTCACGCCAGAATAGGCGTGAATGAGAGACATTTTTCACTAACTAATCGTTATATCCAACCACGCTCCGCAAACGACACCACATCTTCAAAAGACACCACGAAGTGATCGAGTACTCTAATATCAACCAAGGCTAACGCGTCGGTCAGTCGTCGAGTAATACGTCGATCGGCTTGACTGGGTGTGGCATCACCGCTGGGATGGTTATGATAAAAAATGACCGCGCTTGCATTTGTGGCCAGTGACTCCTTGACCACTTCACGCGGGTAAACGGAGGCGGCGTCAATGGTGCCGTTAAACATCTCTTTTGTGCGTAAAACTCGATGCTGACTATCAAGAAAGATCACCCCAAACACTTCGCTTTCATTGGAAGCGAGTGAAGTCTGACAAAATGATTTCACCAATTCAGGGGAATTGAGTGGCGTCTGCTCTGAAACAAAAAACTTAGATTTTAAAATGCTCGCGGCATGGTTCAAGATATCTTTTTCTTCTACAGAGAAAAGGCTGTGATTAGAGTAGTTAGCAAGTACAGACATAATAGATCCCTTTTAATATTTAAAGTCGTGATGGGCGGCGCTCAGTCCGTGTTATTGGCCATACAAGCTAGTCAGAAGGTCTTTCGCTATTTCTTGATGCTTAGCGGTCGTTTCAACGTTTCTCTCTTCTTTTTTCGCGTAGGCGTAATCTTCTCGCATCTGTTTTACCGTCGTCACTCGGTCACATAAGCCAATACTCACCCCTTTTCCTTTCAGGCTTTCCTCCAAGATCAAAGAGTCGGTATAACCAAACTCCTTAAGTAAAATCTCATGCACTTTGACCGCTCGAACGCTCGAATTAAAGTCCGTTGAATTCACCCAGATAAGTCCTTTTGAAACCGTCGCTGAAACAGTCGAACGAACTGCACGTTCAACGACCCGACAGGAGATATCATTTTTTGGTGAGCTTTCGTGCCCAGCGGCGAAACGCTGGTCGCTGAACATCGGTTTAGAGAGAGTTGGGGTTGAGTGTCGTTGTGCCATGAGGAGTTTCCTTTCTGTTTGAGTATCACTTTATGGAGCCGCTTGGCTGTCCCTACCTCAAACAGGGTTCTTCTCTGCAGGGGCGCGAAGCGTTCATTTACCCTTGCAGAGAAGGTTCTGATTTAGGAGGGTCAACAGCCTGCGAGCCCCATCAAATGATGCGAGTCGAAAGGAAAACCGGCACATAAGGCAACAAGCCCTTACTCGAACTTAATGGATGTCAGTGAAAGGAGTGAGAAGGTACGACGAACGGCAACGAGGAAGAATGACGAGGCGCTGGCGTTCAGGATTGCAGCGATATCCTTTTAGATAGGGACTGTAGAGAGGCACATTCTGGGGCGGCACGCAGTGACTCATCAGGGTGATGCCACTCTTAGACCATAGGTGAAAGATACAAGCGAAAAGCCTTGCCCGTAGGGGAACGCCCAAGGCAAGGCTCAATTGTTCTAGGTAGAGACTAACTCTCCTATCTCCCCAAGGTCAGCCATATCCTTTTAAACTGGCTCTTTATTTTCATCCTGAGACGATAAGCCATCAACTAATTCAATGATTTTCTACAACTCATCGATCTTAATCGAACTGTTATAATTGGCCTATGCCATAGCGAGTACCATTTGATAAAGCACATCAGTTCTTAATGTACCAGCACGGCTACCAGACTATTCATATTGTTTACACATTGCCATATCACTGCTTTTACTGGCATTGAATCGAACTTGGACAGGAAAATCATTCATGATTAGCATCAACATTGATATATTCAGCTAAACATTTAGCAATTTCGCCGTACACTCATCGTCCGGTGAGGACGGTGAGAAATCACCAAAATACGTTGTAGTCATATATCGATACTAACCCTGAAGAATAGACACATAATCCTTCCATACCCGCGTAAGGTTTGTGCTTGTCCAATTTTGCATGCAAAAGTCACAATGCGAAATTGAAAGTCACTCTCCACGCGTCCAATGAGCTTTGAGTTAGACCTAACATAAATATTCTCATATTTTCTAAATTAATCATGAGCAATTTTGCATGCAAAATCGAGTGTCGCTTTAACGCTCTTTGAGTTTGATAGTAAAGAACGTTAAAAGAAGTAAAGAAGTAAAGAAGTAAAGAAGGGATATCGCTCAAATCAATCTTGAACAATCTTAAATTCAGATCGTTTAACTTTTGCATCAATAGCTCGGTTATATTTTTCAAGACGCTCTATCTGCGCCTTGTATCTTTCATCAACTTTACCAACAAAAGCCGCATCGAGCTTTGAAGTAAGATCAGCTAGTCTCGCTTTAGGTTCATTTATTGGCTCTCCAGAATACGTCCAGGCACCGAGAATCCAAGTAATCACACGCTCTTCTAGCTCTCGTTTAAGAGTATCAACATTGTAATGTTTCATTCGTCGGCAATGCTCTTCATCAGGAGTTACCACTCCACTGTAATCCTCAATATCAAAATCGTTGATACTAAGCGTAAACCGATTCGTAGGTCATTCAACATACATAATAGGTAGAAGTGATTTCTAGAAAAAGTCGTGAGCGGATACGAGCCTGAGCCTTTAATGTATGCAATAGCAAGTTTCTTAGCTAAAGCCTGTCTAGCGTCTTTAGCCCGTTTTTTTTCTTGCTCATCTCTAAGTCGTTTTTCTTTAAGGTGAGTGAATTTATATTTAACACTGTCCAGAGCTTCTCTAGCTTTCACGATCGCTTCAATTTCTTCTTCACTAAACAGTGATTTAGTATTTCGATCTCCTAAAAGCTCCTTAGCTAAACCATTACTTAAACGAGTGATCGCGGTTTGCTTTTTCTTGGCCTTATCTGAATCCTAATACTTGAATAGCTCTTCGTTCATAACTTAACTCCTAGAATATTTAATCAACCGAAAACACTTAACCCTTTGTCGGATATACGCCAATAGATTTTGGCCGTATTTCTTTGGTAGCTATCACCAATAACGACTTGGCCATCTTTATCTAACACTCGTCGCTCAATAAAACCCGCATCGAGTAGGAGATAGAGCACCTTATGGGAATTACTAAGACTCGGCACATCGAGCAGTTGCTCTTTCAGTGAATTAGCCTCATAGAAAAAGGTTTCATCATCTAATTTCAATCGTTCGACCTTGTCATTATCCAAGTTGTGATGACAAAGGTTCATGATCGTTAAAAGCTGAAAACAAAGTGATTGTCTAGGTAATTGAGAAAGCTCATGTAAGTGCTTAATTCTTTGTTCATATGAAAAAATCATGACGGATTCTCTGTTTATTTTATTGGTGTCATTGACTGCATCGACGCGCCCAATCTTCGCTCATTGATTCTTGGTCTGTGAGAAGTTTGGATTTAGTCTTCTCAAATAGCATACGCGCGCCAAGTTCTCAGTCTTCACGTTGTTCTTCTACATTATTTAAAAACGCCGCAACTAACGTTCAGTTATTCGTATTCGCCGGAGTTCTCATTTTGTGCTTGCTTTGCAAGTTCTAGCCACTCGCCTAATAACACTTTCCAACTTTCATTGATTGGGTAGTCATTCAAGAGCAGAAAGCGAGCTGTAATAGCTTTTTCAATATCAGTATTTGGCAACCAATCAAGCTCAATCAACAAGTCAAAGGAAGCTCTACAAGCCCATTGAGGAGCGCGACTTTCAATAACCCAAGATTTTATTACCTCACCTGGAGGGGGGGACCTATGAGCAACATATGACCGATCGACAGCTCTAGTCGTTATTTGTTCAATGGCTTGAGTAGCACTGCCTTCAAAATGTAATGAGTACAACTTAATTAGGTTGGCTCGATGAGCATTCACTACTTGAGCCAACTTTTTTTTATTAGTGGACATGTTCTATCGAGTGATACCCAATCACTGCAATATCTCTGGCTGGTACTGTCAATTTCCCTGGACTAGAATCGAGTACAATAACTATTTGGCCACTTTCGGCTTGGCCATTGAGATCAATGAAGCCTTGCTCCCCCTCAAACGATATTCTTATTCCATTATTTTTCGGGGTAGGGGTAGCACCTGATACTTTCGTTTGAGTGACTTCATTTAAAGACGCCTCATTTGTTACTTCTTGATGCTCAGGGGAGGGTTGTTCTTCATCAGCTTGCTTTGATTTAGCCTCTTTCTTAGAAGCCTTTAGGTTTTTTACAAGCTCTTTAGCTTCTTTACGTGAAACAGGAGATTTAAGAAGTTTCTTTGTTTCTGCCTCGCTGAGTTCTGCTGCAATACGTAGAGAGTTGACGGTATCGACATCGCGGATAATGCCATTGTGATAAGCAAGCTCAATATAAGGAGGGCATTGAGCTGCCTTTCGGAAAGCGCTAATACGAGACTCAGATAAGCTCACAACATTAGCTAGATCTTTGTTCTCAACAATCCCTTGCTCTTCCATTAGCAGCTCTAAAGCGCGGCCTGTCTCAAAAGGAGTAAGATCGTTTCTATGAAGGTTTTCTGATAGTTGCGCTAACACTGTTCCCGCGTCACGCACCAAACATTCTACGTGAGTGATTTTATCACTCAGGTTGGCCGCTCTCCAACGACACTCACCCACTTGTATTTTGTAGCCACGAATATCTTTATGAGTCACTACGATGGGTTGAAGCTGTCCAATATCGTCCATATTTTTAGACAGATCGGCAATGTACTCTTCATCAAAGAATTTACGTACTTGTTCAGATGAATAGATATCCTCTTTAGGGATCAGAACAACGCTCTCGCCAGGTTTTATCTCGTTGATTTCTTCATCGAGCAACGATTTAGACTTATTGCTCATTAAAGATTTAAAATCTTTTTTACTACTCATGACAACGCCTCCGCTTTCAACTCAAACTCTTGCATCAAAGCATTGATATTGATGTATTCAGCTTTTTTAGCGTCGTACTCAATAATGCTTTGCTTGAACGCTGAGGCTTCTGAAACCCTAGTTGTATGGATCACCTGAGTCTTGAATACCAGGTCGCCATAATCCTCAGACAACTTGGTAGCGAAATAATCTTGCAATTGAGTTGGGACTTTTTTCACCATGTTTAGGTACATACCTAATACAGATACATCCAGACCATAAGTACTTTTGATACGCGCTACGGATTTAAGGATCTTCGATACACCTTGAAAACTGTCTTCTTCTGCTGTGGTAGGAATCAATAAACCATCACACGCGATAAGGGCCGAGTATTGCAGGTTTCCAACAGAAGGGGCGGTGTCGATAAATACGTAGTCGTATTGTTCAGCCAGTTTATTTATGTTTTGAGCAAAGAAACCAATTTCATCATTTGTACAGTTGTTAAGACTGCTGATATTGAAAGTAGCACCAAAGATATGAAGATTTGAATTGAGTTCGACAGGCTCACCATAGAACTCTTCATCGAAGAATGAAATGACATTCGCCTCACCGACTTTTCGAGTGATAGAGGCGGGTTTCGCTTTGCTCTCGTCATTTTGGTCAAAATACTTATCCGTCAAATTACATTGCGGATCCATATCTACAACCAACACTTTTTTACTGCGCACATGAGAAAAGTAGTAAGCCAAGTTAACAACAGTAGTCGTCTTACCAACTCCACCTTTTTCATTACCGATCGCGACGATTTTACCCATTAGTATTACTCCTTTGAGACTGGCGTTAACGCCTGATTACAAGGTTAATACTAAGGACAAACTGCTAAAAGTCAATAAGAAAAAACAAGATTTTGCATGCAAAATTGATCGGTCATAATTTACACACAATTTCAGGGGATAACTACCGAATAACTCATGAGATCTTTTATCAAATTCCAACTATCGTGATACGCCTCTCTAAGATGTTGACGCGAATTTTCTGATAAACTAAGGCTTCAGTTATCTAGATAGAATAAACTCATGAGTCGGAACCTTAAACACTATCAAGCCCTTGATGAACTTGTAACAAATTCACTTCTCGGACTGTATTGCACGATGAGTCAGCAAGGCGGATTTTGGACAACTAAAAGAAGAAACGAGCTGTTAGTAAAGTTCATCAAACCAAAAGTAAAGCGCCCTCAGTTTTCGACATGTAAAAATGAACTAAAAACAATGCTCAGTATTGGCCGCAGTGGAACAGGTAACCTTGAAGCAAAACTATGGGATATAAATCGACTGAATCTCGAGTATCAAGCCAAATTCTCACAGGCTGACGAACTCTATATCATGTTAACGGAATTATTTGAGCAGTATCAATTCCCATCGATGCTGGAAGATATAGAAAAAGAGATTGAACGAGACACTCTCTACATGAAAGAAAAAAGCGTTGAGCAAGGATTTGATGAAGACAGCAATCAAATAAAGCCATTGGCCATGACAGTGAAAACCCATCGGTTGAAATTGTTAATTAAAGCACTGCAAGCCAAAGGGATTTATCGCGTTGAAATTGTTAGTGAAGATAAAGATGAAGTCATTCACCTTTTACTGCATCGTGAGAGGTAAGGGGACACTACTAAGGAGAGTGATTACTTCCATAAACATTTTGCTCTTAGTTAATATGCTCACGAAAACAAGCACATCTAGTAAGAGCAGGGGGCTCTAGTCTATTTTTTTTACAATAAGAATAGATACAGTAGGGTGGTGCTCTACTACTTTTATAACACCTCCACGGCTCCCATTTTCATGATCCCAATAGACTGTATCGCCTTTGCCTACTGGATTAGCAAAATACGCAATAGTCCCTTCTGAACGCTCTACATCTTCACTATCTTGGCTAACTATTATGAAATACTTAAATTTGTCAGTCATTTTTGTTTTCGCTCTCGTTAAATGTTCCAAAAACAGTGATTAAAGCATCAACAAACTCACCGGCTTTAACTTCACCAAGAAAACACGGTTTGAAGGAATCTGTAACCATATATTTTTTCTTAGCAGGAACGTAGATCATCGAATCTGGATTAGCCGCTAAATAGTATTGAAAGACCTTACTCACCTTTTGACGGCCTAAGCCCAAATGACGGTAAATATCTTTACTGGTAACGTGACCATTGAGCATTAGCTTTGCATCAATCAGTTTTAATACAGCATCATCAAGTAATGGACGTGACACGATTTTTCCTCGTTAAATAATCTCAAAATCAATTCTACATTGGAACGATGTCGTAATGAGTCCATATCTTAGATTGTTCTATTTTTTCAATCGATTGTTCAAGGCGATTTCTTAATAAATGTTTATCATCCAATTCATCCGAGTAAGCTTTCAAGGCATGCACTACATTAGGATATTGAGTGCATAACGAACCACTGGCTTGAAGTGCATAAAGATGAGGGTGAGCCAATCGTGGATGAAACTCAAATTTAACGTTATAACCAGCCATCTTTAACCGATGTCGTATGGTTCCAGAACGCAGAGTCCTAATTTTTATCTTTGAAAAAATCAGTTCCGCTTCCTTACGATTTTTTGCCTCGAAAATATCGTGTACAACTACTTCGTTTAAACCAAAGTCTAAATAGTCATCGCTATAAATAACTTGATCACAAATAAAAAATAGTTTTGCCAAGTGCTCTAACCTTTACTTTCTAAACTATCGGCAATTTCGCGGAGTTGCCTGACCCATTCTGCTTTAGAGCCGCTTTTAAATAACACTCCGTCAAAGCATTGCTTCAACGAAAAACAAGAAAGTGGGAGCTCTGGCGATAGGGACACCATTAAAACATCGGCCTGGTAATCATCAATCATAACCGTAGGCTTAATTAGACACGTTAATCCCTTCGGATTAATTTCACTGTTCATAACAAATTATCCCTCGCTAATTAGACTTGCCGCTGGCTGTTACTGTACCACGCGACCATTGAATAAATGTGGTCGAACTAATTTTCCATTTTCTTATTTTTCGCATACTTTCTCTATTAGCAGCGTCTTAATGTTTTATCGTGATACTTCATTGTTGCCGCCCCTATAGACAATGTGCTAACAGCAAAGAAAGCAAACCAACGATAATTTAGATATTTAGTTACGGCTGACAATGCATCCGTTGGTACTGGTGATGTCCACGTAATAATGAAACTAATAACGCTACTTAACATAAGAGCAACGGTAATAATTATTCCAGTCTTAACTTTCCAATCAAAAAATTCAAAAATCATGTTCTCCATTCCCTACGATATGAGATCAATTTAACGTCATGACAAATACTATACATACTGATGTATAGAAAGCAAACGACTTGACTTAAATAACGTCATGACAGAAAATAAAAATCATGAAAATTCAAAACGGCAAAAGAGGGCGACCTAAACAGGACGTAACTCTTGATAAAAAACAAGAAATTCGATGTACAGAGAATGATAAAGCGCTGTGGAAACTTGCAGCCCAAGATCACGAGTCGGTTAGTGAATGGGCTAGAGAAATCCTTACGCGAAGCGCTAAGAGGAAGGTTAAGGACAGTTAATGACTTGGAAAGGTTTCACTATTGAAGGCGACTTTTATGACTTAACCCATCTACAAAGTACCTCTCATGACATCGAGGTTGATGGTAACTCAGTAAAACTACATGTTAGTTACGCCAATCACTGCTTTACTGATGAGAAAGAAAATGGGCCAATACTTTTTAGGCAGGAAGGGCGATACTGGTGTCATGAGAGATACCAATGCAGCATAGAACTTCCGGATCTCATCAAAAATAAGCTTATCGATAACTATGCTGTGCCTTACATGACCAAGAAAGGCGAATCCTATCATTACATGGAAGCATTTGATTACGCTATCTTCTTTAGTATTTCTAAACCAAATGGCACTACCAATGAATTGAAACTTAGAGTCAATTCAGCTTATGAGGTGGACGACTGGGGTAAAGGAACTCTACCGAAGGGTAAAGCCAAGCGTGTTAGCTGGATACTTTCACAACGACTTCAGGGAAAGTCGGTGCTTAAAAGAAAGTAGTAGATATGAAAAAAGCACCCTAAAGGTGCTTTTAACAAATAAAAAATCTGGTCTGGTCTTTATCTTGGATTATCCTGTTCACTGACTAGGGGAATCGCTTCCGACACCAACACCCTCAAAGAGAGTTCCAGTATGTGTTGACACCCCTAATATTACGCAATAGCGTATCAATTACCAATAGATTTTACCTATCAAAAAATCAAATCCCCCCCCCATATTCCTATCTAAAAAGCCATATCAGCAATTGTTAGTATACTCACAGTATTTGTATCTGGGGTTTTGTGCCCATTTCAGAGAAAAGTCCAATGTGAGTCGCCAGCTCTTTATTTATAAGGGCTGAATGCTGGGGTATGTTTCTTGGACCATCTCTTATAGCGTCAATGCTGTTTGGTAATTAAGATACGACAGAATCGCTCGGTGATCACTCTTGAAACCAATCATCTGAAACACGTTTTTGTCGAGTAGACGACACTTGTTACCAAGTGCCGCCCCTCTAAGAACCGTACGTGCAACTTTCACTGCATACGGCTCAAGCCTCCACTAAGGCATCATTGATACCCAGCAACTTATAACGCAGTCGGGACAGGCTCTTTCCAAGAGTTACGAGCTAGCCTTTTAGATTTTCTCTTCACCAGATATTCTTGGTATTGAGGGTCAAAAGGGGTCGCAGCACTCCTAATTTTCACGTGTCTTTCGATAGGCACTTTCGCTATTTGGAACAGATTGAAGTGACAGTCCATGTTCATGATTTTCTGCCAACCGTGAAATTGCCACTGGCCTTTACGATTGAGAAAATACTTGTGCACAACCCAGTCTTTGGACTTGGTTGGATGACGTCTAACTGCCCAGTGCCATAACGCTTGGAATAGTTTGTGGCCGACATACCCGAATACTTGTTTAGCAACACAGTGGCGATAGTAATTCGCCCATCCCCTAAGTTTCGGATTTATCAACTTGATAAGATCGTTAACAGGGATGGTTGCGTGCTTTTTAATAAGTTCACGTAGATTTCTAAGGAATAACAGCGTATTGGGTTTGCTCGGTTTAATGAGCAATTTCCCTTTGTACTTCCTGTGATTGAAACCCAGAAAGTCAAAGCCATCATCAATATGAGTGACCTTCGTTTTTTCTTCGGAGAGGGTTAACCCTCTTTCTGCCAAAAAGCCAGCAATCAACGGTTTGATATCGTTCACTAGCACTTCCTTTGAAGAGCAGGTGACCACAAAATCATCCGCATAACCGATAAAGTTGGCCCTAGCACCCATTTTCAGAGCTGTAGATTTTATTTGTTGCTCTATTCCCGCGAGAGTCATTAGCATCAAGGTTGGAGATATTATTCCACCTTGAGGTGTACCTTCTTCGGTATCGTAGAACAGCCCCTTATCTACATAGCCAGATTTTAACCATTGCTCTAACATTCGTTTATCTACAATGATATTGTCCATCAGCCATTTATGCCCGATTTTGTCGAAGCAAGCCTTAATATCTCCCTCAAGAACCCATTTCGCGGATTGCTTTAGAGCCAAACATTTGAAGCACTGACTGACAGCGTCAGCCGTGCTGCGATTTGGTCTAAAACCATAGCTATTGAGGTCGGCAAACGTTTCGGACACAGGCTCTAATGCAAGAAGGTGGAGGGCTTGTTGTGCTCTATCAATCATGCATGGAATACCCAGTGGTCTGAGCTTACCGTTCTTTTTGGGAATGTAGATACGTTTGAGTGGTTTTGCAGAGTAAGCCTTGCGACTCAGTTGATCGACTGCTTTCATACGGCGTGCATCTGTGTTCCAGATGACACCGTCTATTCCAGGCGTTTTACTGCCTTTATTCTGAGAGACTCGCTTAACCGCAAGAAGCTTGGCTGAGCGAGAATGAGTCAAGAGCCACTGTAAAGACTTCACCTTACCGTGTTTCTTTTCTCTAGTTGCTTTTGCGATACGCATTTGAAGCTTCAATACGTGTACTTCAACGGATTTCCAGTCGATGGACTGCCATTGATCGCCGTCAGAATATGCACTAATCTCTTTCGAGATCACCATTTGCTTTTCTCCTTGAATAAAGTTCTTCAAATTCTCTCGCAATGGAAGACCAGTCGGAAGTGGGCTCACTTTCGTGATCAGACATAAGTCTGTATCTGCATCATTACAATGTAGCTTTCGCTTTTTCCGACCTCCTATACCTGCACCACTATCGGCCACAAAGGCTTTCCCAAAGGGAGTGATACAGGCTTACCCTGTTCCGTATGTTGCGTAAAGTGTCAGGTTAGATAATTGGACTCCCCAACCCTAAGTCCTACAATAGTAGGGTTCAAAATAATTTGGAGATTCAAATGAACAAGACGATTGTTGGCGTTGATTTAGCTAAAAAAGTGATCCAAGTTTGTATTTATACAAACAGAAAAGTGCACTCAAATACAGAGATGACACCGAAGGCGTTTACTTGTTGGTTAGTAAATTCAAGGCCTGCCACAATCGTGTTTGAAGCTTGTGGTACTTCGAATTATTGGAAGCAACTCGCTTCTTCTCATGGGCATGATGCTCGTTTAATCTCATCGAGATTAGTTGCTGTGGTCAGACAAAATCAGAAAACTGACAAAAATGATGCTTTGGCGATAGTACAAGCATCACTGTTACCTGATGTGAACTTTATTCAAGGTAAAACAGCCGAACAGCAGCAACTACAATCGATTGTCCGCTTACGAGAACTAAGCATAAGACAAAAAACCGCTTCTAAAAACCAATTGATTGCTTTGTTATCTGAATTAAATATTCAAGTCTCCAACAGAAATGGGGGGTTAAGAGCAACAATTGATGAAACCCTAGAAGACGCAGATAATGGTTTTTCACCTTCGTTTCGTCAGGCAATATCTACTGCCTGGGATCAATATTTATCGCTGGTTGAAGCGATTGATATTTACGACAACTGCCTTGAAGAATCTTTGAATTATCATCCTGAATGTAAGAAGTTACTTAAAATTGAGGGCATCGGTATCCTTAATGCTGTTAACTTATATATCGCGCTCGGGTGTGCTGACATTGGAGCTTTTAGTAAAGGGAAAGCAGCCGCAGCCTGCATAGGGCTCACACCAATACAACATTCAAGTGGGGGGAGAGCTAAAATCGGTTCGATAGGAAGAGGTTTTAAAAATACTCTGTTTCGAAGCCAATTGATTACTGGTGCGATGTCGATCGTAAGCAAGGTTGCCAATCGCCCACCGAAAACAAAAAAAGAAGAGTGGCTAAAAAATTTAATTGAACGTAGAGGTAAGAAGTGTGCTGCGGTAGCGTTGGCAAATAAAAATGTCAGAACAGCATTTGCTATTTTAACTCAAGGTACGGAATATAAAGCTGAACCGTTAGTATCTTAGTAAATTGTCTTAACAGTAAAATGCATAAATTGGATGAAAATCAGTTAGTCAAAGCAGCGGGCATCTGAGAGTCTTGAACTCGTAGCTTAGATTTGCTACTAACTCGCGTAAATATCGTAGAGCCTGAGTTAGCTACTCTTGTTGAGCTCGTACATAAGTGCGCATTTATTTCTGATTTACTGACGATTACTGTTGACAATGGGGAGTCCACATAAGATGCCCACTATAGTGCGGAGAGTGCAGTGACCACGAAAAAGTACTGTCCAACCTCTTTCCAACTCTCATTGCCTTTTGGCCACAGCGTATTAACCACTTCCGCTGCTTCATCATATAACGCACCTGTCGGGTGGACGACACTTGTTACCAAGTGCCGTCTCCCTAAGAACCGTACGTGCAACTTTCACTGCATACGGCTCAAGCCTCCGCAAAGGCATCGTTTGATACCCAGCAACTTATAAAGCAGTTAAAACAGGATCGTTCCAAGAGTTGCGAGCTTTCCTTTTGAATTTTCTCTTCGCCAAGTATTCTTGGTGCTGAGGGTCAAATGGCGTTGCGGCACTTCGGATTTTCACATGTCTTTCTATTGATACTTTGGCTATTTGAAATAGATTGAACTGACAATCCATATTCATTATCTTCTGCCAACCGTGAAATTGCCATTGGCCTTTTCGGTTGATGAAGTACTTATGGGTGACCCAACTTTTTGATTTAGTTGGGTGACGCCTAATAGCCCAGAGCCATAATGCTTGGAATAGTTGGTGTCCAACGTATCCGAAAACTCGTTTAGCAACACAGTGGCGATAGTAATTCGCCCATCCCCGTATTTTGGGGTTTATCATTTTGATAAGGTTATTTACGGGGATCGTTGCGTGAGTTTTGATGAGTCTGCGCAAGTTACTTAAGAATGA
>NZ_JBFRST010000023.1:0-17747 GCF_041473705.1 Vibrio sp. 10N.222.55.B11 | reverse complement strand
AGAGCGCCTTGATATCTTCACCGACAAACCAGACAAAGCCCAAAGCGCACTTGAAAAAGAGCAGGTCTCCCCGTCAGCCATTGAGCGTGTACTGCAGACGCAAAACGTCAACGACCGCTACCTAAACGACGCCACCCAAGATTTGCTAAAGCAGGATGTCAGTCAGGCACTGTCAGCACTCGCCAAAGCGCAAAACGCCCCACTCATCGAAAAAGCGGTCAGCTTTGCCCTGAACCACCTCTCAGAGCGAGAAGCGGCGTTTAGCCAAAAAGCCTTAGTGGTGGAAGCGGTGCGTTACGCCTTTGAAGAAGCCGGAGGCTCTATTACCAAAGAGCAGGTTGAAACAGAGCTGACTAAACGCAGCGACACCCTCTCTGCAGAGTACAGTGACGGCACACGCTGGACGACGCACGCCGCGCTGGAGACTGAAAAGCGCATCTTGCAAAACATCGATGATGGTAAAGACCAACATCAGCCTTTTGCTACCCACAAACAGGTGCAGGACTTCCTCGATACCAAGCCTCGCCTAACCCAAGGGCAAAAGGACGCCATCACCCTTATCTCAACCACCAAGGACAGCTTTGTGGCCATCCAAGGGCTAGCCGGTACCGGTAAGTCCACCATGCTTGAATCCAACATTGAACTTATCCAGTTAGTGAAAGAAGCCAGCCAACAACCAGAGCAAAGTGTCATCGGTCTTGCGCCCACGCACGCTGCGGTAGCAGAGCTCGAAAGCAAAGGCGTGAAAGCGCAAACGCTAGACAGTTTGCTTTCTGACATCCGACAAGGCAATCGAGAAGCCAGTGACTATCAACACACCTTGTTCTTTCTCGATGAAAGCTCCATGGTCAGCAACAAGCAAGCCGATGAGTTCACAAAGCTGGTCAATGACAGTCAGTCCAAAACAGCCAAATTGGGCGATAAAGAGCAGTTATTGTCACTCAGTGCCGGTAAACCCTTTGAGCTGGCCATGAGCCAAGGTCGCATCGATACCGCTTACATGACCGATATGGTACGTCCACAAAATGACATCTTGCACAATGCACAGCAAAACACCATTGATAAACAGCCGCTCAGCGCCCTAGACAAACTCCAGCAGCAAACCCCTGACACCCAGGGCAACAGCCAGCATGTCATTTCTACGCTGGATGAAAACGACAAAGACCGACGCAGAGCGCAGCTCACCGCCACAGAGAAGCTGCCTTATGTGGTCGCCAAAGACTATTTAGAGCGCACCCCCGAAACGCGAGACAACACACTGATTATCGCGTACACCAACCAGGAGCGAGACACCATCACCGAACACATCCGTGTCGGTTTAATGAAAAAGAGTGAGTTAGGCAAAGAGAACGTCATCGCAACGAGGCTACGCTCAATCGGCGCGACGGGGGAAGAGCTCACCACCATGATGCCGTATCAAAAAGGCTTGATACTGAGCACCAAGCCCGGTGAGTACGCGGCAATCACTCACGTGGATTCTGAGCATGGCGTAGTAACACTTCAAGACGCAAGTACAGGTAAGACAAGGCCGTTCTTACCGCGCAACCGTGACCACCGCTTCACCACCCTGTTCTCTACGTCAGAAAAACCACTCTCAACGGGCGATAAAATCATCACCCGTTTTACCGATAAAGAGCGCAGTATCAAAGCCAACGTGGAGTACCGCATCACGCAAGCGACTACAGACCGTGTTATCGCTCAATCTAAGACAGGACAAACACTCAACCTTAACCCTAATGCGCTTAAAGACGGGCACTGGGACTACGCTTACAGTCGAACCGCAGACATGGCGCAAGGGTCCACCTATCAACACGTCATTAGCGCGATACAAAGCAAAGGCGCACTGACCAACTTAAGACGCGCCGTTATCGATGTGACTCGTGCCAGTCAGCACATTCGGCTCTATACCGACAACACAAAACAATTGGTCAAAAGCTGGCTTTCTAAAGAGAGCCATAAAGCCAGTGCGATAGAAACCCTCAACCAAATTCCACCCAAAGACACCACCTACTTTAACCGTAATGCACTCCCTCATGAGGACGTCCGGTTCCAAAATAAAAGCGGTGACTTTGACTACAACACATTTAGGGAGCACATCAATACGCAGCTACCCAAATACACCGAAAGCCTCGCCATTCAGTTATTAGGCCAGCCGAATCAATCCAAATCAGACCGGGATTACTTAACCTTTGGTATTGGTAAATCAGCCATTAAAGTCACCTTAACCGGAGAATATCGCGGGTATTTTAAAGACTACACCACAGGCGAAAAAGGCGCATTGATTAACCTAATCATGAGTCATAAGGAAATGAATTATAAAGCCGCGATGAATGAAGCGCACAAGATGCTCAATGAGCCAGATAAATATCAATTGGAGGAAAACAATAAACACGCCAAATTACTGAGCACCACCCCAAGGCATATTGCGCAGTTTGAAGAAAGGGCTAAAGATTATATCAATCAAAGCTTACCGATGGATAACACACTGGCCCAAACGTACTTAAACAAGCTCGGTGTCAATAACATTGAAAATAACCAGGTTAAGTTCCACCCGGCGGTCTATTCATCCGAAGATAGATCTCTTCATCCTGCGATGTTAACCAACATCCACAATAAAGAAGGCGAAACCAAAGCCATTGAAGTGACCTATTTAGACACTCAAGGCAATAAAGATACCTCCCTAGATATTAACCCAAGAACCCTAGGCACAAAGTCCAAACAATTAACCCAATTCCATCAAGGAGAGAATTTAAATACCACCATCATCAGTACCTCAATTGAAAACTCATTCTTAATTCGAGACCAAACTCAAGGGCAGATTGATATTATTAATGTCAATCACAAGAACGACATTCAAAACATCTCTACCGATGAGCTGAGACAGAACATCATTATTGTATTAAATCAAGGCAACCACGATTTAAACCCGAACAACATTGAGAAAATTGTCGAGAACTTTAATGGTCGAGACATTCAATTCATGTCAGATGATAATCTTAAAGAGGACATTAAATCGTGCATTGACAAATTAGAGCGAGATAACAGCACACATAACATTGAATTAAATGAGCCGCACACGTCTCATCAAGAGAGCGAATTAGACACCATCAACTATAATGATAAAAAAGAAACCGACAGCCAATCACTCGAACACTTTGAGCCAAAAGAATATTCCCCTCAAAAAGAGATGGAATTTAATCAATCAGAGAAAGAGAGCCATTGGGAAGACAGAGAAATCGACAGAGAGTTAGAGCGATAATAAAAGGGTAGCCAATGGCTACCCTTTTTTTTCGCCTTCAAGATATTCATCGACGCTTTTATCAACCAAAGCGGTATTGGATTTTCTTTGCTCAATAGAGTCGGCTTTGTTCTTATAATACCCCTCCCCATCAAAGCTATGCGCCAAATTTAAATTTAGCACGCCTTGTACTTGCCTAACTCTACGATACGTTTCTTCCATCAACTCACGGTTCGACGGCCGCTCATCGTCACTGTCATTCAGTTTGATACGCAACGCCAAGGTAAAAAGCTGACGAGTTGCCTCGGCATCACTTAACTTTTCTCTGTCTCTGAATTTCTTAAAATCTTGCTCTAGCTTCCCTCGAAGGGAGCTTTGTAAAGGGTAAGAACGCGACATAATTTAGCCTTTTCTCCTCAATGAATGTCAATGAAGTCCACTTTTAAACCCCAATGAAATCCAATAAATTCTCAATGTAAACCCATTGTACTTAGTTTTTAAAAAACAGCTACAACCTTACCCCTAAAGGGATAAATAACAATTCAATTAAATTCCATTAAATTTAGATTGAAATCACCAAAACCCCTTATAGGAAAAGGCATCAATAACAATTCAATGTGATTACATATTTTTACACTGGGGTTTCAGCGGCTAATTAGTTGAGATTTTGAAAATTTTTTTACACTCTAATCCCCCTTCCTAATTAAATATAACTTTTTGTTTTTATTGTCTTTACACCATTAACAGACAACCATTCGCATTGAAATCAATGCGCCGTAGGGTGTGGATGATTCTAAAGCGGTAACAATGACCTCCAATGAGTCTCCATCAAGTTTGTGTTTTTTGGACTTGTTTTAGAAACGTCGAGAGCAAAAGCCGAACCGTTGGCGATTGAACCGAGGGTGATTGAAACCATTAGGGAAGGAATGTAAAACGGAAAAAGAAGATCGTGAGACAACTCTCATTGCACTATTACGGTGCAAGAAGGGTTATTTTAATGGTGACTGATAATAGACTTTTTGAACTTTTTTGATGTATATTTTCCTGGCACTCTCGGTACGTTTAATAAATCCTGCATTATAAGCACCCACGCTATTCCAGTTATAACCATGACTGGCAAAGTTAGAGCTTAATACCCACGCACCTAATGAAACATTAAAACAAGGTTCGTAAACATTGGTTTCATTGACATTAAATTCAGCCAGTCGAGAAAACCAACTAGAGTTAATTTGCATGAGTCCAAAGTCGCGACTGGTTACTTGACCTTGTTTATTTTTGTTTTCGTTATAAGCATTAGGATCAAGACTGCTTTCGACCTGCGCTATCGCTCGCAATAACCCCGGGTCAACATTGTAATACTGCCCTGCTTCATCAAAACAAAACGAATACCCAACACTTGGAAATATCGAAAATAATAATATTGATTTTTTCATAAGCTAAAAAATGGAGTCTAAAGAGACTCCATTATATCGCGTAAATTGACGTCATCAATATTCATTAGGGAGTAAAAACGTAGTGCAACTACGATCACGCTCGGTAATTATCCAGACTTGTTCATTACAAATGGTGTAACTGGATAAAACCCGCTCGCCTGTCTTGGTGGCTTCATCATTGGTAAGTTTATCTTCAACACAGACATTTCCCCAATCACCATTTTGGTGACGATGTAAGTAAATCGATAAATTAACACCAATATTATTATTTAGCAGTTCAGCAATGCCTTGTGTACAAACGACTTTGCCAAGATCAAATGGCACAGCCGTACAAACATAATTTTTTTCTTTTGTTTCTTCGTTACCTGGTGTAACATTTTTAATGTTCATTTTATTTACCCTGTATTTAAATTGAATTTGCCTTGATATTTGATACAGCAAATATCAAGGCGCTTTACTTTTAGCATTTAATAAACATCTTCCGTTTTACGAATGTGATTAAACACCTCATACACTTCATCGTAAGAAATGCCATACCCTTCGAGCTTTTCGACACAATCACAAATGTCATTGGTATAGAAACACTCGTGATTGATAGCTCACGGCGAATGATCGCTTTTTTACCATTCTCTTCGATGTCTTCGGCGATCCCTTCTTGAGCAATAGAATCTAAACGGTTCATTAATTGCTTCGCATTATCAACAGGGCAAATTAAGCCCATACCTAACAACGCATATTTCACGCCCTCTTTTTTTGCTTCATCGAACTGTTTAGTGGAAAAGGCAAAAAATGCCCCAGCTTCATTAAATGCTTGCGTTTGTTTGGATTGAATATAGTGAGATAAATATTTCATGACTTACTCCTGACGTTAATACAAAAATATCCCAGTAATTAAAACGGGCAATGGTGAAACGAAAAGAGGGCTCTCGAAGGGGTTGATACATCCTTCACAATAAAATTGTCAGTTAAGTCCCCTATTTTAAAGTGGTGTAAGATACTCTTCTCAACCTCAGCCAGAGTGGATGGGTAGAACTTAGAATCACGCAAAGTAAATCCCGCGATTTTGAGTTCAGCAAAGGTAATGTCGCTACACGGCGTAAGAGAAAAGCCGTGCTCTTCTTCCTCTGTACGCTGAGGAATACGCAATAAAGAGATATCATTTTTTGGTGAGCTTTCGTGCCCAGCGGCGAAACGCTGGTCGCTGAAATTCAATTTAGAGAGAGTTGGGGTTGAGTGTCGTTGTGCCATAAGGAGTTTCCTTTCTGTTTGAGTATCACTTTTATGGAGCCGCTTGGCTGTCCAGACCTCAAACAGGGTTCTGCTCTGCAGGGGCGCGAAGCGTTTATTTACCCTTGCAGAGAAGGTTCTGATTGAGGAGGGTGAACAGCCTGCGAGCGCCATCAAGTGATGCGAGTCGAAAGGAAAATCGGCACATAAGAAAACAAGCCCTTACTCGACCTTAATTGAAGCCAGTGAAAGGCAATAAGGAGGCACGACGAAGCGCAGCTACGCAGTAGCGGAGGCGTTGGGTGATTGTTCGCAGTAACTTAAGGTCACATCGAGCTTGCTCGATAATAAGTGACATAAGTTATCGCGAGAGGAGTGAAACGACGGAATGAGCCGACCGAAGGGAGAACACCCAATATTTAAGTTTAATACGTACTTTATAGATTGATTAGCGTTGGAAACAGAACCGTCATAATCAATATTCAGGGAGATGCGTCGAAGGCGGTTCAAGTCAAATATCGCAATAAATCTAAAGGGTTATTCGCCATCTAGCCATTAACTCAAATGGCCTCCACCTTTTTGGTCAGGGAGAGTGGAAAGTGAAAAAGCTTGATGCAAAAAAACGCAGAGCATGGCAAAAGCTGAACTTAGCTTTCATATCGATACACCCGAAATCATGAGTGCGGAAGTCAGTTTTGTTGTGCCATGATCCTCTGATAAAGAAAGGTTGCCCCTCACTGAAACTCACCTCGAAAGAAAGTAATGCTTTGGGAAGAGAGTGGATCAATCAATGAAGCGGAAAAGGCGCTAACAAGCGGGAAAGCGAGTTTGAAATACTACAACGCTCAAATAGGTGAAATGATAGTAAATGTCAAAACTACAAACAAAAATTATAGCTCTAGGTATGCCAGTTAGAAGCCAACGGTTAGCCATAGACGATGTAGCTTTATCTCCAGGCAGATTTTATCAACACAACCCTTTATGCTTGAGCGGCTAATGAGAAAGTTGTGCGAGTTCGTCTGTGTTCAATCCCGTGACATCCATAATGGTTTGTTGATCTAGACCATTAAGCAGCATCTTACGCGCCATCTCCTTGAGTGCATTTTGACGACCTTTTTCCTCACCTAATTGTATACCTTCTTGGCGCCCTTCTTGGCGACCACGTTGTTCGCCTTGTTGGCGCAATTGTTCTGCAATAGTCATAAGTGTTTCCTCGTGTTTCGGTACTGATGAGACCAGTGACGTAATTAACGCTTCTAGGTTACTCGTTTCACCCACTTGGAGTAGGTAGCTCATCAATGACTGTACTTGCTTATCTGTAGTGTAATCGGTTAAGAGCAATGTGACCAGAGGCTCAAGGAAATCCATGATATCGCGATGCCTAGCGTGCTTTTGTACAAGTTCAAGTAACGCGATACGGCGATGCTGCATTATCTCATCATCGGAGATGACCGTGACATCGACCAATGGAAAATCTTGAGTATAGAGTGCCTTAGCTACAACAGGATTCGCAAACCCTTTTAACCAATTCATTTCATAAGGATACGGCGAGACTTGGCCATGGTAAAACTGCAAAGGTATCACTAAGGGTAAGTGCTCATGGCCCGCTTCAATATGCTGTTGCATAGCAGCGATAGCGTAACGCATCAGTCTGAACGCCATGTGTTTATCTGGCCGACTTTGGTGCTCGATTAACGCATAGACGTACCCTTCCCCCTGAGACGTTTTAAGAGAATAAAGAACATCCGAATAGTAAGACCGTAAGCTTTCTTCTATAAAGCTGCCTGATTCGAGCTTTAGGGTCGTCAAATCACAGATTTCACGCAGCTCAGCAGGCAGGTGAATATCCAATAAGTCTTTAGCAGTTTCAGGATGAGTGAGAAACTGCTTAAAGAGCGCATCATGTGGAGTTGGCGTGGTCTTTTTCATTCCATTATCCTAACATCAAATGATACCTAGCAACTTAGCAAGAAGTTTTGTTGAACCCGAGTGAGTCAGTATCCATTGCAAAGCTTTTACTTTACCGTGTTTACCTTCTCGAGTTGCCTTTACGATACGCATCTAGAGCTTTAACACATGCGTTTTAATGGATTTCTAGTCTACTGACTGCCATTGAGCGTTGTCAGGAGAGGCATTAATCTCTTTTGAAATCATCATTTGCATTTCTCCTTAAATAAAGTTCTTCAAACTCTCTCGCAACGGGAGACCAGTCGGGAGTGATACAGGCTTACCGTATTTCGTATTCCGAGCAATGTCAGGGTAGATGCCCGCTATGGTGCGAAGAGTTCAATGATCACGAAAGAGCATGGGGCAATCTCTTTCCGACTCTCGTGCCTTTTGGCTACAGCGTATTAACCACTTCAGCTGTTTCATCACATAACGCACCTTACGCGGATTCACTCCTGTTCATCAGACTGACTACCTAGCGCTCACCCGATTGTGGTTATCAGGAGGATCGTCCTCTCACGATTGAGATCCCGATTGGCAAATGCCAATCTTCGTTACATTATCGGAGCTGCTACTTTATTCAGGCTCTTAGGTTCATCTGGTGATACAGATGGTTCACACAGTAAGCGGTGAACAGCGCTTCATACGACTTTACCTCGAACGTCCCAAAATGATTTAGAGTTAGTAGTCATTTGGACCTTATGAATATGAATTTCTCCTACTAAAAAATTCTCCGTTTTCATGGTGCTTGTCACTTAAGTATTGGCTAATATATTCATATGGACTTGTTTGGATTCAACATACTCAGATGTATCCCATAATAACGATAATAGCCGACAATATTGCTGCCAATAAACAGCAACTCCATCAGTACAGCGGTAGGAGAACCTACAAGATAATTGTGTATTAGCCAGAGCAAAGTTCCGAAAATCATTAATTGACGTAAACGTTGATCACTTTGACAAAATGCAGCGGTGGTCTGAAATAGCGTTCCGCCAAAACTAAGTAAACTGATCAAGTCAACAAAGGTCATCACAGTTATCACTACCGCAGAGGTTAAAAATAGAAACATCAATTTTTTCGATGTAGTAAAAATACTAGTGAAATAGCGAACACTCGCGAGTAACATTAAACTTGCAGCGGTCCATTGTTCTAGCAGAGCAAAGTGGGTGCTAATCAGGATGCCTGATATACATAAGCAACAGACAATTTTTTGTCTTTGTTTAAATTGAAATGATATCAGATCGAATACGATGGCGATTGCTATCAATACTTGGGACCAAAGAAATGCCGACATACTTCCCTCCTAAAAAATTTATGATAAATATGGAGGTGGGATTATGCGTATATATCCCAAAGTAGGAATTAACTAAAGTTAATGCCTACCTCTTATATTTAGCTTTTAATTCTGGCTTTCAATCTCGATAGGCTGACAGGGCTGATACCGATATAGCTAGCTATCTGAATGTTATTAAGTTTGATTAACCAATTTGGCCAATACTGCAGTAAGTGCTGGTACCTTTGCTCAGGAGTGTGGAGTAATAGCAGAGCCTCTTTCTGCTCCTTGAATATTAACTGTTGTTGTAACAGTGTGACTTTGGCTTGTAAGAACGAAGGCAATGTCAGTAAATTCAAAGGGATCCTTATCACTTCTGCTGTTGTAATAGCTTCAATTTGATATTGGGCAGACATTTCCTGTAACCAACTTGAATAGAGGAAGCATAGTTCACCGTTAAAATAAAACTCTTTGCATCGCTCAAGACCATTCTCACCGTAATGACAAGCTCTAAGTATACCGGACAGGATAAAATAACCATAGTCTTGCTGAGTTCCCTGTGCGAGCAAAATATCTGATGGATTCAGTGAGAGCAATCTAAACTGAGTTGACAGGGATTTAACCGCTTGAGGCGGAACACCCATATCAGAAAAATAATCAGCCACCTTAGTGAACTTACCCAACATAAAAATAGATTCCATATTTACTTTGTTTCACCAAGACTAGCACATTTAATAACTAGAAATATCTAAGATACTAATGATTATTGGTGTAATTCAATAGTGAAGTGAAGGTGGCCACTTGCTTAGACGTTTTCAATACAAAACCTTATCTAGAGATATACAAACTGAACTCGCTTTCTAAATGGGGTTGTTGCAAAAAAGTCAGCCAAGACTCAGAATTCAGCTCTGTCTTTTCTGATCTAGTGACTCCATGACCAATCCCGCATTCAAATGGAAACACTTTGCCCCTGAAATCATTCTTTGGTGTCTGCGCTGGTATGGTTCGCCCCCAATGAGCTACGCCAATCTCAGCGACATGCTGGCAGAACGAGGGGTTTCGGTTAATCGCTCGACCATTTATCGTTGGTTCATTGAATATGCTCCTGCATTACGCAAAAAGTTACGCCGCCATCAGTTCATCCGAACAGACTCTTCGTGGCAGCTCGATGAAACCTACGTCAAGGTGAAAGGGAAATGGCACTATCTGTATCGAGCTATCAACAAGCAAGGCGAAACACTGGACTTCTATTTCTCCCAAAAACGTAATAAAAACGCGGCTTATCAGTTCTTGAAACGGTGCCTAAGATACTATGATGTAAACACTCAACCTAGACCTTGAACACGGACAAGCATTCCTCGTATGCTCATGCTATCTCGCGTCTGAAGAAGGAGGGACGGCTGCGGGCGGATGTCGAGCAACGGCAAGTGAAATATCTCAATAATGGGGTCGAGTCCGATCACGCCCCCATCAAGAAGCTTGTTGTCAGCACAGGCGGTTTTAAAATACGAAAGCGAGCCTGGTCAACCATCGAGGGATTCGAATCATTGCGAATGTTGAACAAAGGCCAATTTGATTTCTGGTTACGTCATGATGAGCGTAAAATGCTTGTTCGGGAGAGATCCGCCTTCATGAATCGTCTCTTCAATGTTGAGGTGATTTATCAGTAATCGTTAAGCCCATGACTGGGTAGATCTGCACTCTCTGATTAGTTGCAACAAGCCCCACGAGACCACGACAATGGATAAGGTTAGTCGATAAGATTGTTGCTTCTTATTTTAGTTCTATAGGTTCATTCACAGTAATCTATATTGAGCACAATCCAGAGAGAATAATGATTGCGAAAGTTATTAATATAAACTAAGTTGAGTAAAAACTATAACAACAAAGGTCAGTTTCATGCTAGGGAATTATATATTATCCAAGCGCTTAAACGCGTTAAATTGGTATCACTGGCTTGTACTCCTTCTCTCCGCAGGATTAACTTTTTCCGCTTGGAAGATTACCTCTACTCAAGCAGAACAAAAGGCAGAAACTCAGTTTCTATTTCAAGCGCATCAACTCGCCGAACTCGTTCAAGAGCGCATGTCCAAGTATGAAGAAGCGTTACTCGCTGGCTCTTCTGCGCTGCGTATGTATGAAGACCCAGTATCGAGAACAAAATGGAAAATGTTCGCTGATGCCTTTGACGTCCCTCACCACTTTCCTGGGATTAACGGTATAGGTGTTATCCATTATGTTCCAGCGGATAAACTCGACACCTATTTAGATTGGCAAAGGTTGCAACTACCAGGTTACCAAATTAATCCCTCGCGAATCGCGGATGAATATTGGCCAATTACTTATGTAGAGCCAAGTGAAGACAACTTAAAAGCTGTCGGATTGGATATGGCTCACGAATCTAATCGGTATACGGCAGCCAAAAATGCGCGTATAAACCGTGCAGCAACGGTCTCTGGTCCAATAGTTTTAGTCCAAGATTCAAAGAAAACGCCAGGTTTTTTGTTTTATGTCCCATGGTTTTCAGATCGCGTGCCACAATATTACGGAGATGATGCAGATGGCTTTTCGGGGTTAGTATATGCACCGTTTGTTTTTAGCAAATTAATGAACGGAACACTCTCTGGAGACAAACGACTGGTAAACTTTAACCTCTACGACAACAAAGAATTACTGTACAGCGACAAAGCGAACCATAATACCGATAGCCTTACTCCCCCTGTATATACAACAACGCTTGAACTCAAGCTATACGGCAGGACTTGGCAGTTCGAAATAGAGAGCTCTTCACAATTTGAAGACCAGCACAGCACCTCTCAGCCTCTCCTCATTCTCGCCTTTGGCATTCTCGTTGATGTCTTATTGCTGATTCTTTTTATTATGTTGGTTCGTGAGAGAGAGCGCGTAACGGAATACGCCAACGAGGTCACCAAAGACCTTAAATTGCGCTCAGATAAGTTAGAAGTAGTGACAAAAGATTTGCAACGCCGAAATCAAGCACTACAAGAAGCAAATCGTGAACTTGACCAGTTCGCTTATGTAGCCTCTCACGATCTTAAAGCTCCACTCCGTGGCATCTCTCAGTTGATTACTTGGTTGAGCGAAGAGCTGGAAGACTTTTTAACCCCTAAAACAGAACAATACACAACGTTACTCAACAATCGGGTAATGAGACTAGAAAAGCTTTTGGATGATTTACTCGCCTACTCTCGAGTAGGAAGAAAGCAAGGGCAATTGGCAACGTTTAACCTTAAACAATACTGCACAGAAACCTTAGAGCTTCTGGCTCCACAACAAAACATCATACTGCACTGTACCGACAACATTGGCTCGTTTGATACTTTAACCACACCACTAGAGCTCATACTGCGCAACTTAATGAGTAATGCAATCAAACATCACGACAAGGAATCTGGAAATATCTATATTTCTATCGACGCAACCGAGAGTCACTATCAGTTCATCGTCGAAGATGACGGCCCAGGGATTGAAAAAGAGTACAGGGAACGAGTTTTCGACCTTTTTCATACATTGAAACCACGCGACAGTGTGGAAGGAAGTGGATTAGGCTTGTCAATCATAAAGAAAATTCTTGACTTGTATACATGCCAATACTCCATTACTTCTAACAGCCATGGTGGTTGTACATTCATCTTCTCATGGCCTAAAAGCAATCTATAACCGAGGAACACTTCTGATGCCCCCCCCAACCTACAAACCCGTAAGCATTCTACTCGTAGAAGACGATAATATTGATGCAATGGGAGTCGAGCGAGCTCTCCATTCTTTGAAATTACTCAACCCTATGATTCGTGCACACGATGGTGTAGAAGCATTAGATCTTTTAAAAGCAGGCAAGATCCCTTCACCTTATATTGTTCTCCTAGACCTAAATATGCCAAGAATGAACGGGTTAGAGTTTCTTAAAGAAGTGAGAGATGACGAACATTTACGCTCCACGATAATTTTTGTTCTGACAACATCAAAACGCGATGAGGAGATATCCGCGGCATATGAGAAAAATATCGCTGGTTATATAGTTAAGTCTTCCGTCAGCCAAGATTTCAACAACGTTTTATCGTTTCTTGACAATTATTGGCGCATTGTTGAACTCCCAGAAACAATCAACGAGATAGGATGATATGAAAATACTGCTCATAGACGACGATACTGTCGACAGGCTTGCTATCGTCAGGGTGCTAAAAAATACAGATTTACCCATCTCTGTAATTGAAGAAGCGCAAACCGCTGACGAAGGGCTAGTTCGAGCGCTTGAACAAGCATTTGATATCATTTTACTGGATTATCAACTTCCTCCCACGACAGGATTAGAGTTATTAATCGCCTTAAGGTCAAATGCTAATTTTGCTACCTCTATTGTTATGCTCAGCCACAGCAATGACGAAGAGTTAGCGTTAAAATGTATTGAAGCAGGCGCTCAAGACTTTGTAATGAAGAGTGAAATTTCTGCAATGCGCCTAAGGCGGTCGGTATTAATCGCAACTGAGCGGTACTATTTAGAACAAAAAATTCTCGAGACTCACTCTCAACTAAAGCAACTTGCCGAGTTTGATACATTAACAAGTTTAAATAATCGTCATTTTTTCGATGAGCGTTTTAAAAAGCTACTACTTATGGCCTCTAGAGTGAGAAAGCCTTTAGCACTGTTACTTATTGACGTCGACCGTTTTAAAGAAATCAACGACCAATATGGGCATATCGCTGGAGACCTTGTCTTGCAGGAAGTCTCTATTCGCCTTCAAGCCAGCACTCGTGAAAGTGATTCACTTTTTCGTATTGGGGGCGATGAGTTTGCAGTAATCGCGAGCTATTTGGAGTCTGAAGAGGATGTCTACACGTTAGTGCAGAGAATACTTTCAACCTTTGAGAAGGCAATAACAATCGACAACCATGACATTGACTTCTCTGTAAGCATAGGTATCGCAAATTACCCTGAGAGTGGTTCTAACTCATTAGAACTGAGAAAAAATGCTGACATTGCGCTCTATCGAGCAAAGGATAAAGGTCGAAATCAGGCACAATACTATTCCAAGAAGATCCATGCCTCTATCGATCAAAGATTACGCATTGAAAACGGCCTCAAATCAGCGATACAAAGAAACGAATTGGAATTGCATTATCAACCGCAATTTAACCTATCCATGAAGCTCGTAGGCGCAGAAGCTCTTTTGCGTTGGCATTCGCCCAAATTGGGGACCATTCCTCCTGATGTTTTTATACCGATAGCTGAGGCATCAGGCCTGATTATTGATATCGGCTATTGGGTAATCGATGCTGCTATCAAACAAATTGCAAAATGGAACAAATGTCACCTGTTAAATGAAAATTTTAAGTTGGCTATTAATATATCGCCCAAGCAACTGTCCGAAGAGAAGATATCTACCGAGATAAAACAGCTGCTGCAATTTTATGGTGTCAAACCTTCCAGCATTGAAATAGAAATTACAGAAAGTAATTTAATCACGAAGGGAACAAAAGCATCCAGAAGCTTGACAGAACTGAGCCAAGTGGGTGTAAAGGTAGCCATTGATGACTTTGGAACAGGGTATTCTTCAATCTCTCATCTCAAATATTTCCCGATAGACATCATTAAAATCGATCGAACATTTATTAAAGATATAGAGGTAAAATCATCACGGCAGTTATTCAGAGCAATATGCGCCTTTGCTAGTTCACTAGACTATGAAATTGTCGCAGAAGGGATAGAAACACCAGCACAGCACCGAGTCTGTGATGACGCCCAGGTATCTAGAGTCCAAGGCTATAAATACTCTAAACCCATTACAGTCGAAAGCTTCGAAAAGCAGTTCCTGACACAACTAAAAGCACGACGTTGCTAACACACAACAGTACAAGCTCGTGTAAATAAGAGTGATTTGATGTAGTGGATGCGCCCCGTTCTAGCATCGTTGTACCAAATCAATAGTGCAACCAGTAAGAACGGGGTTGTTGCAAAAAAATCAGCCAAGACTCAGAATTCAGTTCTATCTTTCCTGATCTAGTGACTCAATGACCAATCCCGCATTCAAATGGAAACACTTTGCCCCTGAAATCATTCTTTGGTGCCTTCGTTGGTATGGTTCGACCCCAATGAGCTACGCCAACCTCAGCGACATGCTGGCAGAACGAGGGGTTTCGGTTAATCGCTCGACCATTTATCGTTGGTTCATTGAATATGCCCCTGCATTACGCAAGAAGTTACGCCGCCATCAGTTCATCCGAACAGACTCTTCGTGGCAGCTCGATGAAACCTACGTCAAGGTGAAAGGGAAATGGCACTATCTGTATCGAGCTATCAACAAGCAAGGCGAAACACTGGACTTCTATTTCTCCCAAAAACGGAATAAAAACGCGGCTTATCAGTTCTTGAAACGGTGCCTAAGATATTATGATGTAGACACTCAGCCTAAGACCTTGAACACGGACAAGCATTCCTCGTACGCTCATGCTATTTCGCGCCTGAAGAAGGAGGGGCGGCTGCGAGCGGATGTCGAGCAACGGCAAGTTAAGCATCTCAATAATGGGATCGAGTCCGATCACGCCCCCATCAAGAAGCTCGTTGTCAGCACAGGCGGTTTTAAAATACGAAAGCGTGCCTGGTCAACCATCGAGGGATTCGAATCATTGCGAATGTTGAACAAAGGCCAGTTTGATTTCTGGTTACGTCATGATGAACGTAAAACACTTGTTCGGGAGAGATCCGCCTTCATGAATCGTCTGTTCAATGTTGAGGTGATTTACCAGTAATGGTTACGCCCATGACTGAGTAGATCTGCATTCTCTGATTAATTGCAACAGCCCCCTTTAGAGTATCGTGACCATTTAAAACCGTTACTTTTTAATTTTTTGCGCACCTCTTCGGCTGGAATACCGTCAAATGAAAACTTAATGCGGCCCTCTTCTTCGTACAGCTCCCAAGCCGTCCCCATTGCCTCGCCGTTACCCTGTAATGGCGCTTCGTTGTGCAACGCTTCCAAGTGCTCTAAACGCTTTCTAGTTGTTCGGATATTGGCATTACTATTCTGTAGTGCGTATGCATCAAAGCCAAACTTTCCAAAAAACTCACACGGGCGTAATAATTTTTTTGCTCTTTCTTCTGTCTGTCCGTGTGTATTAACCAAATATTCGATCTTGTCTTCCTCGGTCATATGACTAGAGCGAACGATCTTATTAACGGCTTTCATGAGTTCATGACTTTTAATCAAACCCTCGAGCTTTTTCTTCAATTTTTCAACCGCTTCTGGGTCGTCTGACGCGATACCGGCAGAGCCTACACTATCAGCGCGACGGCTCAGATATTCCGCTTTATCCTGAGCCTCTACGCTTTTACGCATGTTGGTATTGATGCTCTCCGCGTGTTTACGGTGCTTCGCTTCTGAATGGTGACCAACCAGGATTGGCTGACCGAACGGTAACATTTTCCCTAATGTACTCGCGGTATTAAATCGCTCATTAGAGACCGCTTCAGCTTTAGCGGCACGCTCTTCTAATCTATCGCGCTTCGCTTCTTGTCGCTCTTGATAGTCTCCCAGCGCTACCACTTTTCGGGTGTTATCTTGTGGTGGCGGTGTTGGCTTTTTCTCATCACTGTTAAGCGGGGAAAGATAACCGTCAATCAATGCCTTTGTCACTTGCTCAAACGTAAAGCGCACTTTAGACAAGCCCATCAATTTTGTCTCAGTCACAGCAGCGTAATAGTGGTTCAGCGTTGGGTGATCCGCATCAATATCATGTCTAAATCGCTCCAAGTCACCATTATCAAACTCGATATACATCATCGTCTTGGTGTAACCGTTATTGCGGCCCACTTCCATAGCTTCTTGACTTGCTTTTTTGTTGTAATTATCAAGGGTGTACGCATTGCCATCAGATAATAAATTGGATTCACTCCAATCAATAATCACTTGCTTCACAACGGCGGTCTTTTCCAGGTGTACGTATTGGTCGAACGGGGCAAGCTGCACCGGCTCTTTCACTTCTTCGGTGCCCTCCACTTCTGAGCATTCCCCCTCAATAATCGTGCTTTGCGGTTCCTCTCCATCCAAAGAGAATGTCATCACCACATCATTAGAAAAATGATAGATACAATCACAGACCTGCACTTTCACTAGAGCGCCTTCACGGATGGTTAATAAAATAACCATGTCGCTGTAGTTCTTTTCGTACCAATCCCAAAATTCGGATTTATCCATCGTGACAGGCTCATTACTTCTAAAGCAATCATCCATCCCCATTGACTGAGTTTTTAAGATCAACGTGTCAGCATATTCCAACAGCTTCGTAATTTTAGCCTTCGCATTTTTACGCAACTTATGACCAGAGAAGCGCTTCAAAAATTCATTCTTGGATGAGCCTGACGGCTCAAACGGGGATACGTTTGTCGCGGATTGAACGTTAGAAGCTGTTGATGGATTAAGGATTGAGTCTGTCATAAGTTTTTCCTTTGATTAATTTTTCATTCCCGTTGTCGCCTGACTGCTCGACCCAAAATCACGGTTCATCAAAACAAGGGCGCGAAGCGTTCATATACCCTTGTTTTGGGGGTTCTGATTTGGGACGTTAAGCAGGAAGACCGCGACACGGTAATGAGAAATCAAAGGAAAAA
>NZ_JBFRST010000022.1:0-25979 GCF_041473705.1 Vibrio sp. 10N.222.55.B11 | reverse complement strand
GACATCGCCAGGCTTTAAATATCGTTACCTGTGTATACATGTAACAACATCTACAGTGTACTAATCTGTTGATGACAATTTTTTGGAGGGATGGCTGAGTGGTCGAAAGCACCGGTCTTGAAAACCGGCAACCGTTAATAGCGGTTCTAGGGTTCAAATCCCTATCCCTCCACCACCATTAGAAAGCCCGCTGAGAAATCAGCGGGCTTTTTTCTTATCTGCGATATACATAAATAAAAGGGGAAGGGCACTGACGTGCTCTTCCCTTTTTTGTATTTAAAACAATGACGACTAGTCCGCTAAATATTTCCCTTCTGCAACTTGCCAGAACGCTCGAATTAGAGGGTTATCTAGCTGTGCTCGCTTACAACATACGCCTAACTCAAATGGCTTGATAGGTTCTATCTTTAAGCGGCTAACTTTATCTCTTACTGGACTGTTGTTTATGACCACATCAGGTGCGATGCCAACTCCACATCCTAGTGCCACCATACTTACAATCGCCTCATGGCCAGAAACTTGCGCGTATATGTTGGGTTTTATCTTCATCTTTTTAAACCATGCATTGGCTCGTTCACGCGCTGTTCCTGCTTCTGGGATGATAAAGGGCACTTCATTCCAGTTTGGCTTATCGGATTGCAGTTGTTGGCTAAAGCTACTCACACCAGATGGAATGATGACTGACAGTGGAATATCGCTGATGGTTTCGAATTCTAACCTTGAAGGAAGGATGTCTGGCTTTGCTGAAATCGCGATATCCGCTTCATCGTTTAAGATCTTGTCGATGGATTGAGCTGGATCACCAGTAGAGAGCTTAAATTCAATATACGGATGAATAGCCCTAAATTCGGTTATGAGTTCAGGTAGGTGACTGTAGCTAGCCGTTACTGAACAAAATATACGGATCTCACCTTTAAGTTCTTGCTCTCCGCCCTTCAGGTGAAGGTTATATTGCTGCCACTCTCCCACGATGCTCAATGCTACAGGCAATAGGTGTTTTCCTGCTGGGGTAAGATCAACACTGCGGTTGTCTCTGATTAGCAGTTCTTGTCCTGTTTCCTCTTCAAGCTTTTGTATCTGACGGCTCAGCGCTGAAGGACTGACGTGCATAGCAGCAGCGGTTTTGCTGAAACTCTTGCTGTCGCATAAATGTATAAATAATTGTAGAGATTTTATGTTCATGTTCTGCGATCGTTTCCATGTTGCATTTATTGCAATAACTAATTGTGAATATATCACTTTCAGCAACGGAGTGTCTGTTTTAGTATGAAGTCATTCGATAGAGAGATATCGACCTTACGGACTTATTTTTAAAGGAGTGCCCTAGAATGGCTAACTATTTCAATACATTAAACCTTCATGAACAACTAGACCAATTAGGTCGTTGCCGCTTTATGGATCGTGAAGAATTCGCGACAGAAGCTGAATACCTTGAAGGTAAGAAAATCGTAATTGTTGGTTGTGGTGCTCAAGGCCTAAACCAAGGTCTAAATATGCGTGATTCTGGTCTAGACGTATCTTACGCTCTACGCCAAGCGGCAATTGATGAAAAGCGTCAATCATTCAAAAATGCTGATGAAAACGGCTTTGTTGTGGGTAGCTACGAAACGCTAATCCCTCAAGCAGACCTAGTAATCAACCTTACTCCTGATAAGCAACACACAAACGTTGTTGAAACAGTAATGCCTCTAATGAAGCAAGGCGCTGCTCTTGGTTACTCTCACGGCTTCAACGTTGTGGAAGAAGGCATGCAATTACGTGCTGACCTTACTGTAGTAATGGTTGCACCTAAGTGTCCTGGCTCTGAAGTTCGCGAAGAGTACAAACGTGGCTTCGGTGTACCAACACTTATCGCTGTTCACCCAGAAAACGACCCTAAAGGCGAAGGTTGGGATATCGCTAAAGCTTGGGCTGCAGGTACTGGTGGTCACCGTGCAGGTTGCCTAGAGTCTTCTTTCGTAGCAGAAGTTAAATCTGACCTGATGGGTGAGCAAACTATCCTTTGTGGCATGCTACAAGCGGGTTCTATCGTATCTTACGAGAAGATGATTGCTGATGGCATCGAACCTGGCTACGCAGGCAAGCTTCTACAATACGGTTGGGAAACGATTACTGAAGCACTTAAGTTTGGTGGCGTAACCCACATGATGGATCGCCTATCTAACCCGGCTAAAGTTAAAGCGTTTGAGCTTTCTGAAGAGCTTAAAGACCTAATGCGTCCGCTTTACAACAAGCACATGGATGACATCATCTCTGGTCACTTCTCTAGCACAATGATGGCTGACTGGGCGAACGATGACGTGAACCTACTAGGCTGGCGTGAAGAGACAGGCGAAACTGCATTCGAAAACTACCCAGCTTCTGACGTAGAAATCTCAGAGCAAGAGTACTTCGACAACGGTATCCTAATGGTTGCTATGGTTCGTGCCGGTGTTGAGCTAGCATTCGAAGCTATGACGGCATCAGGCATCATTGATGAGTCTGCTTACTACGAATCTCTACATGAGCTTCCACTAATCGCAAACACAGTTGCTCGTAAGCGTCTTTACGAAATGAACGTTGTAATCTCTGATACTGCTGAGTACGGTAACTACCTATTCGCTAACGTAGCAACACCGCTACTACGTGAGAAGTTCATGCCTTCAGTAGCAACGGACGTCATCGGCCGTGGTCTAGGTGAGACATCTAACCAAGTTGATAACGCTAAGCTAATTGAAGTAAACGAAGCTATCCGTAACCACCCTGTAGAATACATTGGTGAAGAGCTACGTAGCTACATGAGCGACATGAAGCGTATCGCTGTTGGCGGTTAATCTTCCAGTTCATCACTGAATAAAAATAGCCCTGAACATTTGTTCGGGGCTTTTTTATGCTTGCAACTATTTTACCGGTGAAGGCTTGATAGATTGAGGAAAAAATAAAGGCTTACCCGAAGGTAAGCCTTTATTCGAACTTGAACTGATTGAAAAAAATGACTATTTGTCTGAAAGCTTTGCTTCTAGTTCAGCCAGTTTTTGTTCCATTTCAGTGAGCTTCTGGCGAGTGCGAAGCAGTACTTGTGTTTGAACATCAAACTCTTCACGGCTCACAACGTCTAGCTTGTTGAGTTGGCCTTGGATAACTTGGCGAACTTTTTGGTCTACGTCTGAACCAAGCTCTTTTACTGGTTGAGGCATAGAATCGTGGATCTGCTTAGCAATTTGCTCTAGTTTTTTTGGATCAAACATATCGATTAAAACTCCTGACTATTTATCACTATTCTATTTAATCACACTTGAGATGTCGCCTATCGCGTATAAAAAAAGGCCACCGAAGTAGCCTTTTTGATTGTTTTACGACTTAGCGATTACTTGTTATCTGCTAATTCTCTGTGTGCTGCTTTTGCTTCATCGACGCGAGCTAGTTTTTCTAGATCTTTGTCTTCCACAAATACAGGAAGAGGTTTGTGTTTTTCAGCTAGGTAGCTGTAAATCACTGGCAGTACAAATAGCGTAAAGATAGTACCAATCGCTAGACCAGCAACGATTACGATACCGATACTAAAGCGCTGAGCTGCACCTGCACCACTTGCGTACATCAGTGGGATTAGACCCGCGATCATCGCAGCTGTTGTCATCAGAATTGGACGAAGACGAACTTTTGCTGCTTCCATCACCGCTTCAATACGAGTCTTGTGGTGATGCAGTTGTTCTTCTTTTGCAACCTCACAGATTAATATACCGTGCTTGGTAATCAGGCCGACCAGCGTGATTAAACCTACTTGTGAGTAGATGTTCATCGTTGCCGCACCCCAAGCTAGAGCAATTAGGGCACCACAGATCGCCAGTGGTACAGATACCATGATAACCAGTGGATCTTTTAGAGATTCGAACTGAATCGCCAGTACCAAGAAGATGATTGCTAGCGCCAGACAAAAGGTTGCGTAAAGTGCGCTACCTTCTGTTACGTATTGACGAGCTTCACCCATGTAATCGTGGTTGTAGCCACTTGGTAGCTTGTTCGTTGCCGTATCTTCAAACCATGCAATCGCATCACCCATCGCCGCGCCAGGAGCTGGTACTGCACCAATCGTTGCTGAGTTCAATTGGTTGAAGTGAGGAAGAGAGCGAGGCTCTGCCACAACATCAATCGTAATTAAACTGCCCAGTGGCACCGCTTTACCATCCGCAGCACGTACATAGTAGTTATTCATCGATTCAGGGTTCAAACGGAACTTACGCTCTACTTGAGGGATAACCTCATAAGAACGACCGTTTAAGTCGATACGGTTTACGTAGCCATCAGACATCATGGTACCAAGGGTGATACCGATATCTTGCATGGTCACACCGTATGCGCCTGCTTTGTCTTTATCGATGTGTACTTTCATCGTTGCTGAGTCGTAGTTCAGATCAAGATCTGAGTAAACGAACAGCGGGTTCGATGCTACATCCGCTAAAATGTCAGTAGTGATTTGGAACAAGCTCTCAAAACTGTTTGGTGTTGTAATAACAAACTGAATTGGAAGACCTGAACCTGCACCTGGTAGTTCTGGCATTTGGAATGCAGTTACCGCCATTCCCGGAACATCTTTAACTAAACCACCAACGCGGTTTGCTACGTCTGATTGGCTCGCCTCACGCTCACTCCATGGAACCATAGATGCGATACCAAACGCTTGGTTTGCATTAGGTACACCAGTAAACACCTGTGCGTAAGCGACTTCTGGCTGATCCGACAGAATCTTGTTTACGTCGTTCATGGTATTTTGCATGAAGTCTAAGTTAGCATTTGATGGCGCTGTACCCATTAACATGATTACACCTTTATCTTCAGAAGGTGCTAGCTCACTTGGGATGAACTTAAACAGCATAGGTAAACTGGCAAATACGATAACCGCAAAGCCAATGAATACTGGGCGATGGTTCATTACCGCACCAAGCATACGCTCGTAACGGTTAGTCATACCATCCAGTACGCTATGTACCTTTTGTTCAAACTTGCTTGGCTCAGCATGAGCTTTCAGCATCTTTGAACACATCATTGGCGACAGCGTTAATGCCACGATACCGGATACAAATACCGAACCTGCTAGGGTTAACGCAAACTCTTTAAATAGCGAGCCTGTGATACCACCCATCATTGCGATAGGAGCGTATACCGCGCCTAGTGTTAATGTCATTGCAATAACTGGCACCGCGATTTCACGAGTACCGATGATTGCAGCACGGAAAGGGGACTCCCCGAGCTTGATATGTCGGTCGACGTTTTCTAGTACTACGATCGCATCATCTACTACCAGGCCGATGGCGAGTACCATTGCCAGTAGCGTCATCAGGTTCCAAGAGAAGCCCATCGCCTGCATTACCATTGCCACACCAATCAAAGACAGTGGGATAGTAACGATAGGAATAAGAACCGCACGGAAAGAACCCAGGAACAAGGTAATTACAACCAGCACGATTAATGCTGCTTCAAGGATGGTCTTGATTACCTCTTGAATCGATTCGTTAATCGCAATTGTTGAGTCATACATTACGTTCATTGAGATGTTGCTTGGTAGGTTCTTCTCTAGCTGAGGAAGAAGCTCAAGAACATCGGCTGCAATGTTGATCGGGTTAGCACTTGGTGCCGCGTTAATCGCTGCAACAACCGCTTCCTGACCGTTCGCACTTGCACGGTACACATCGTGGCTTTTCTCTAGCGAAACCTTAGCAATGTCAGATAGACGGATTATTTCGCCTGCACCGCTTCGTACTACAAGATTCTCTAGCTCTTCAACGTTAGATACTTGGGTATCAGCACTGCCGTTGTAGAGAACGAACTCACCCGTTGCCTGACCGGTTGCCGATTGGTAGTTGTTGGCATTCAGTACCGACATCACATCGCTAGCGGTTAAATTAACTGCAGCCATTTTTGACGGGTCTAGCCATACGCGTAGTGCGTATTTCATACCACCATATAGGTCAACTTTAGATACGCCATTTACCGTAAATAGTTGCGGGTTGATTACTCGCTCTAGATAGTCGGTAATTTGGCTCGACACCAACTCATCACTGGTAAAACCAATGTAGAGTACCGCCGTTGTTGAACCGGTAGACATAGTTACGGTTGGATCTTCGGCTTCTTTAGGAAGCTGAGAACGTACCGAGTTAGTCTTGGCCAGTATGTCAGACAGCGCCGCATTCGGGTCTGTGTTCAACTTCATGTTCACGGTAATCGTCGAGCTACCGAGTACAGAAGAAGAAGTCATATAGTCGATGTTATCCGCTTGGGCCACAGCCTGCTCGAGGGGCTGGGTGATAAAGCCTTGGATAAGATCGGCACTTGCACCGTAGTAACTCGTGGTGACGGTTACTACGGTATTCGTCATTTCAGGGTATTCACGCACCTGCATTTTGAAGATTGCTTGTAAGCCAAGCAGCGCAATCAAAAAGCTGATGGATACCGCTAGAACTGGACGTTTAATAAAAACATCAGTAAAGCGCATTGTGCCTCCGGTTACAGCATAGGTGTTTCAGATGGTGGTGTGATTGCATCACTTTCCACAACCTTAACTTTGGCACCGTTACTTAGACGTACTTGGCCAGAAGTCACAACGGTATCGCCCGCTTTCACACCCTCAAGGATGTGTGCGATATCAGCAGTACGTTCACCTACTTTTACAACATGTTGAGTAACGCGTTGAACGCCGTCTTCTTCAGTTAGGATATAAACATTGTCGCCGTATAGAGTGAAAGTAATCGCTGTTTGAGGCAGAGTTACTTGGTTCTCTAATTTAGGCAGAATGATGTTAGCGCGAGCGAACATACCGCTACGAAGCTTGCCATCATTGTTTGGAATGTCTGCTTGAACTTGAATAAGACCACTTTGCACGCTTACTGCAGGTTCAATTGCGCTGATAGAGCCCTCAAATGGGATTTCAGGGTAAGCGTCAACGAAGATATCAACTGCTTGACCCACACTGATGCGAGAGATGTCAGTCTGAGAAACCGTGAAGCGTAGGCGCATAACACTGGTGTCTTCCAGGCGAACAATATCAGTACCTGATTGTAGGTATTGGCCTAGGTAAACATTGCGGATACCAACGGTACCATCGAATGGTGCGCGAATTTCGCGACGATCGATAGACGCTTTTAGACTTTCAATATCAGCTGAAAGAGAGAAGTAGTTAGCTTCTGCTTCATCGTACGCTTCTTTAGAAATAGAGCCTTTCTTGAATAGACCTTGGTAACGCTTGTATTTTGCTTTCGCAGCAGGCAAACGAGCTTCAGAACTCTTAAGGTTGGCTTTCTCTACGTCAGAATCAAGACGTACCAGTTGCTGACCACTCTTAACATCAGTACCCGATTCGAAAGAAATTTGGTCAATAACACCGCTAGTTTCGTTCGCTAGTGTCACACCTTGATTTGGTTCGATGAAGCCGATAGCTTCAATTACGGGAACCCAGTCGATCGGCTGAACTTCAGTTACCGTTACGGGAAACTCGGGTTCAGGGCGGTTGGCCATATACTCAGCAATTTTTTGTTGTTTGAACATGTTAAACCCAATAACGCTGCCGAAAAGTAGTACAGCGATGAGTAACATGAAGAAAGTCCACTTTTTCATTATGGTCAAAACTCCGATCTAGTGTTTAATTATTGCGTCCCAACTGGCTTCGATTGCAGATTCTAGTTCTGCCTCATCAAGTTGGTAAAATCCTAAAGAATGCTTGCGTGCTAGAGAAACACTAGCCGCCAAGCTCAATCCACCTAATACTTCATTGTTAAGTGGTTTAAACAATCCTTGTTCTTTCCCCTCATTAAATAGCAGCTCAACTTGGGCAAACATTTTACGTTCTAGTTCCCTGAAGTTTAGGCTATTTGTGATGGGTAGAGAGTCATACTGAACCCGATTTTTTATTGCGGCTAAATTCGTTCCTGCTAAGTTCCATATGTTCAACCACATAGTACGGTAGCGTTGTTTAATTGGATCCGAATCATTAACCCCTTGTTGAACAGCATCAGCTACTCTTTGAGTCACGAGCATTCGAACATCTTCTATCAAATGCTCTTTATCATCGAAGTAGCGATAGATAGTGCCTGCAGCCACTCCCGCTTCTTTGGCTAATTTTTGCATTGAAAGGCCTTGGAAACCGACCTCTGCAATTAGCTTTTCAGCTGCAGAAAGTATTTGCTGGCGTTTATCCCGAGGTGCATGAGTTGTCATATTTCAACCACCAATGAATGAACGTTCATTCATTATAGCCTAATAACCACACACATGTGCAACAAAGTTTTACATAATCAGCGTAAAAATCTTGTATAAGAGAACGTAGCATTCGTGGTGTTGCAGCATTATTATAGGCGCGCAATTGAATTCGCCCCTCTAGACCAAATTGAGAATCAAATGAGACTGAACCCAAGACAAGATGAAGCCGTGAAGTATGTTTCTGGTCCCTGCTTAGTATTAGCGGGCGCTGGATCGGGTAAAACACGTGTTATCACCAACAAGATTGCTTACTTGGTTCAAGAGTGTGGCTACAAGGCTCGTAATATTGCAGCGGTAACCTTTACCAATAAAGCGGCACGCGAGATGAAAGAGCGTGTGGGTCAAACTCTAGGTAAAGGTGAATCTAAAGGTCTGATCGTTTCAACGTTCCATACCATGGGTTTAACTATCATTCGCCGAGAATACAAAGCGCTGGGTCTGAAAGCAGGCTTCTCGCTGTTTGATGACCAAGACCAGTTAGCTCTACTTAAAGAACTAACCGAAACACAGATCGATGGTGATAAGGATCTGCTGCGTTCTTTGATGAGTACCATCTCAAACTGGAAGAATGACATGCTGACGCCAGATCAGGCGAAAGCAAGAGCTCAAGGTGAACAAGAGCAGTTGTTTGCATTCTGTTTTGAGATGTATCAAAAACAAATGAAGGCCTATAACGCACTCGATTTTGATGATCTGATTGCGATGCCAGTATTGCTACTGAAAACCAATCAAGAAGTGCGTGAACGCTGGCAGTCTCGTATTCGTTATTTGCTGGTCGATGAATATCAAGATACCAACACTAGCCAATATGAGTTGGTTCGTTTACTGGTGGGTGAACGTGGTCGTTTGACGGTCGTAGGTGATGATGACCAATCTATTTACTCATGGCGTGGCGCAAAACCACAAAACTTGGTTTTGTTAGGTGAGGATTACCCGAACCTACGCTTGATCAAACTAGAGCAAAACTACCGCTCGACCAGTCGAATTTTGCGAGCAGCGAACATCTTGATCGCCAACAATCCGCACGTCTATGAGAAGTCACTGTTCTCTGAGATCCCAGATGGTGAAAAGCTCAAGGTATTAAATGCTAAGAATGAAGAGCATGAAGCAGAGCGTATTACCGGTGAGATCATCGCCCACAAGTTTTTGAATCGCACAGAATACAAAGATTACGCAGTGCTTTACCGCGGTAACCACCAATCTCGCTTGATTGAAAAAGCCTTGATGCAGAACCGTGTGCCTTACAAAATCTCAGGCGGTACATCCTTTTTCGCCAGAGCAGAAATTAAAGACATCATGGCTTACCTACGTGTGTTGGTGAACCCTGATGATGACAACGCCTTCCTGCGTATTGTAAACACACCACGTCGTGAGATTGGCCCGGTTACGCTAGAAAAGCTAGGCAGCTACGCCAATATGCGTGGCAAGAGCTTGTTTGAAGCCAGCTTTGAGATGGGCTTAGAGCAGACACTGACGGGGCGTGGTTTAGAAAATTTGCGCCGCTTCGGTGACTGGATTGTTCGTATCTCAGACAATGCCGAGCGTGGTAATACGGTTGAAGCCGTTCGTTCTTTGGTTCGTGACATCAACTACGAAGATTGGTTGTACGAAACCTCAGCGAGCCCGAAAGCCGCTGAAATGCGAATGAAGAACGTCTCTGATCTGTATAGCTGGATTGTGGCCGATCTTGAGGGTGACAACTACGATAAAGAAGAGAAAACCCTGCGCGAGGTGGTTCAACGTTTAACGCTGCGCGATATGATGGAGCGTGGTGAGGATGATGACGATGCAGATCAAGTCCAATTAATGACATTGCATGCATCGAAAGGTCTAGAGTTCCCATATGTATTCCTGATGGGTGCAGAAGAGGGCATCTTGCCGCACCAAACCAGTGTCGATGAAGGCAACGTAGAAGAAGAACGTCGTCTTATGTATGTGGGGATTACTCGAGCGCAGAAAGAGCTGACTTTTACTAAGTGTCGTGAACGTCGTCAATATGGTGAATTAATAAAGCCAACACAAAGCCGCTTCCTCGATGAGCTGCCGCACGATGATGTGGAGTGGGAAAGCGTTAAGAAGCCTCAATCCGCTGAAGAAAGAATGGAAAAAGGGCAGGCGCACATTGCGAATATTCGAGCGATGTTCAACAAGAAGTAATGCCCTACTTTAATCGCACTATATAGAAGCCAATAAAAAAGGTGACCATGAGGTCACCCTTTCTGAATCTGGCATTTTTAATTACAGACCGGCAATCATGTGCTCGATAGCATCTTTGATTTCGTCGTCTGAACAATCCATACATGAACCTTTCGCTGGCATCGCATTGAAGCCGTTGATTGCGTGGTCAGCTAGAATGTCGCGACCTTGAGCAATGCGAGGACCCCAGTCACCAGCATCACCTGTTTTAGGTGCGCCACTTACGCCAGATGCGTGACAAGCGATACAAAAGGTACCGTAAACTGCTGCGCCATCACGAGGGCCTGTTGGTTCTGCGGCTACTGGCTCGCTGCCGACTAGGTAAACTTGGCCAACTGGTTTGATGCGTTCAGCAATTGCATCGTGCTCCGCTTCGCTTAGGCCTGCAGCCATTGCGCCAGTTGAAAAGGTTAAAACTGCGATGACAACGCTTAAAATTCGACGAGACATATCCATTAAACTCACTTTACATTCCCAAGGTAAGTACATGCTTACCAATTTATAGTGTTGGAAGGGTGTTTTGGCTTTAACCAGCAAAGAGCAACTGTTAAACCAATGTAAATAATGGGTGATTATATCCCGATAAGTTGTTGCAATAAACAACAACTTATAAGCTGTGGCGGGTTGTAGTACTCAAATAAGGGGTTTATCACATATTAACTGTCGAAAAAGAGACCAAACAGAAAAAAAAGTTAAAAAAGTACTAGACGGCATTGGGTGATATACGTATTATTCCACTCCGCCGACAGGGCATGCGCCTGTAGCTCAGCTGGATAGAGCGTTGGCCTCCGGAGCCAAAGGCCGAAGGTTCGAATCCTTTCAGGCGCGCCATCCGGTCTCTTACTTCGGTAAGTGAGAAATTGGCAAAAAGAAATAATGGTGGCTATAGCTCAGTTGGTAGAGCCCTGGATTGTGATTCCGGTGGTCGCGAGTTCGAATCTCGTTAGCCACCCCATTCTTTCTTTACAAAATATCGGTAGCTTCGGCTTCCAGTGTTGATTCATTATTCCCAAGAGTCGATACAAAACTAGTCGGTGAATAGCGCAGCTTGGTAGCGCATCTGGTTTGGGACCAGAGGGTCGGGGGTTCGAATCCCTCTTCACCGACCACTATTTCAATAATCGCTTTTAAGCGGTTATATAAAAAATTAGTGGTGGCTATAGCTCAGTTGGTAGAGCCCTGGATTGTGATTCCGGTGGTCGCGAGTTCGAATCTCGTTAGCCACCCCATTAATTTTGGTAGCTTCTTTGAAGTTCCCAGTTTGAGAAATCAAACGAAACGTCTCGGTGAATAGCGCAGCTTGGTAGCGCATCTGGTTTGGGACCAGAGGGTCGGGGGTTCGAATCCCTCTTCACCGACCACCTTAAGAAGCCCTAGTCGAAAGACTAGGGCTTTTTTACATCTGAAACTTAGATAACTTGAACAGAGTGGGGTTCGCCTGATGTTTAAAGAATGTCTCTTCACTGATCACTTAAGAAGCCTCAACTAGCCGTCCGCGTCAGAAATGACGGGGCTTCTTACATCTATCTCCCCTTCCTATATAAGACAGATTCCTAACGATCTGCTTGATAATGGTGCTGCTACAGAGTTGCTTTCTTTATCAAATGTACAGTTCTATATCTAATTTTATATAAATGGAGTGCTCAATAATTCGACATATTAATGGGTTTGGTCTAAAGACTTTTATGAAAAGTGAAACCTGACCCTAAATTTGCTCACTAAGGCCTGAATTTGACAGCTTTGTACGCATTTGGTCGTTCAAAAACTCCTCTGATTTATTAGGCCTTTCGTTTGTCTGTTTTGTATTTACCAAAATAATACAGATGGTTAAATGTATGGCTAATTAACGTTTATCTGGTTGTTTTATTTGTTCAAATTAACAAAATTAGCGTTTGTTTCTATAGTGTTAATTTTTTTTTGGAATAATTATTTGTTTTTAGTGACTGGTAGTGAGATCTGCTTTGAAGCACGGCTTTAACTCTACAAGTAAGTAGTGGTAAGGAGTTTGTGAGTATTTCTTGCCGATAATATAATGTTGATTTTTCTTACTATATGCTCTTTTGGTGAATAGTTATGTGGCACTTTTGCTTGCTAAGCGTTTAATGTCGACTTTTTATCCTATTTTTGTTGCTTTTCTGTGAATTATTTGCCAAATTGTCAACCGTATAAAATATCAGAACAATATTCTGGTAAGAATGGATTCAATTTTGCAGACAGGGCAGAAAGCTGCCAAAGCAGTAGAGGTCTGGTAATGTCACTTTTAGAAGTAAAAAATCTTCGTATCGAATACCCATCTCGTCATGGAGTTCACGCCGCAGTTAAATCACTTTCGTTCAACATTGAACGTGGTGAGATTGTTGGTGTTGTAGGCGAGTCTGGTGCAGGTAAATCAACAGTAGGTAATGCTGTGATCGATTTGCTGAGCCCTCCTGGCCGCATTGCTAGCGGCGAGGTATTTCTGGATGGCGAAAAAGTCTCTGGTTTATCTCCTGAACAGATGCGTTCTGTTCGCGGCTCAAAGATTGGTTTTATCTTCCAAGACCCAATGACTTCTCTTAACCCTCTATTCACAGTAGAACAGCAGTTAAAAGAGACGATTCATGCCAACATGAAGGTTTCGGATCAAGAAGCCTACCAGCGCTCATTAGACTTGATGAACCAAGTGGGTATCCCACAACCAGAAAACCGTTTAAAGCAGTACCCTCACCAATTCTCTGGCGGTATGCGTCAGCGTGTGGTTATCGCGATCGCATTGGCAGGTGAACCTGACCTAATCATCGCAGATGAACCAACAACAGCACTGGATGTTTCTATCCAAGACCAGATCTTGGGTTTGATTCGCGACCTATGTATTAAGAAGAACGTAGGTTGCATGTTGGTCACGCACGACATGGGCGTGGTATCTAACGTTACCGACCGCGTAGCCGTTATGTATCGTGGTGACTTAGTTGAGTTTGGCCCAACAGCGAAAGTTCTGGGTACTCCTGAGCACCCATATACACACAGTCTTATCTCTGCGGTTCCTCGTTCGGATCGCAAACTCGATCGTTTCCCTCTTGTTAGCTACATCGAAGAAGCACAAGAGATGGAACCATTGAATGTGAAGAACCACTGGTTAGGTCAAAGCCAAGATCACCGTGATTACACTGGCCCTCTGTTGAACGTTGAGAACGTAAACTTACGCTTTACTACCAAAGATTCTTTCTTTGAGAGCCGTCGTGAGTACGTTCAAGCATCAAACAACGTGAGCTTTGAAGTGCATGAAGGTGAGACGTTTGGTTTAGTAGGTGAATCAGGTTCAGGTAAATCAACGATTGCTCGTGTGATTGCTGGCTTGTACGCACCAAACTCAGGCAAGGTAACGTTTGAAGGCGTTGATCTTACTGGTCTGAAATCTGAAAAAGAACGTCGCCCTATGCGTCGTCAAATGCAGATGGTTTTCCAAAACCCTTACACATCAATGAACCCTCGAATGAAGATATTCGACATCATTGCTGAACCTATCCGATTCCATAAGCTTACTCGCAACGAAAATGAAACTCGTCAGATCGTGAACGACCTGCTAGAGCACGTGGGTTTAGGCAAAATGGCTGGGGTGAAGTACCCACACGAATTCTCAGGTGGTCAACGTCAGCGTATTTCTATCGCTCGCGCTTTGGCGACTCGCCCACGTCTTTTGATTTGTGATGAACCAACATCGGCACTGGACGTGTCGGTACAGGCTCAGATTCTTAACCTACTAAAAGACTTACAAGACGAGCTAAACCTAACCATGCTGTTCATCAGTCACGATCTACCGGTTATTCGCCAAATGTGTGACCGTGTTGGTGTGATGCAGATGGGGACATTATTGGAGGTTGCGCCAACGGAGCAGCTGTTCCAATCACCTCAGCATGAATACAGCAAACAACTGATTTCTTTAATGCCTGAATTTACAGGCTTAAGAGAAGAAAAAGCAGTGGCACAAGCCGCGGTATAAAAATCAGCAGGCTGGAGTTTAGCTTGCTAACAACAATAAACAGACGCAAATACAACAACTAGGGATCTGGATTCCCGCATGAAGGAGTTATGCAATGAAAACCATGAAAAGCAAATTAGCAGTAGCTTTAATGGCAGCTGGCCTAAGCTTTAGTGCAGCAGCAGCAGATATTACCGTTGGCTACGCAGCTGACCCAGTATCACTTGACCCGCACGAGCAGCTGTCTGGTGGCACACTGCAAATGTCTCACATGGTGTTTGACCCTCTAGTACGTTTCACTCAAGAGATGGATTTTGAAGGCCGCCTAGCATCTAGCTGGGAGCGTGTTGATGAAACGACTTTCCGCTTCAACCTACGTAAAGGTGTGAAATTCCACTCTGGTAACGAACTGACTGCTGATGATGTTGTGTGGACTTTTGAACGTCTACAAGCTTCTCCAGACTTTAAGTCTATCTTCACGCCATACGAAAAAATGGTAAAAGTGGATGACTACACAGTTGAGCTAGTATCAAAAGCGGCTTACCCACTAGTACTACAAACAGCAACTTACATCTTCCCAATGGACAGCAAGTTCTACTCTGGCCAAACAGCGGAAGGTAAAGACAAGTCTGAGCTAGTTAAGCACGGTAACTCGTTTGCTTCGACTAACGTTTCAGGTACTGGTCCATTTATCGTAACGCAGCGTGAGCAAGGCGTTAAAGTAACGTTCGAGCGTTTCAACGATTACTGGGACACAGAAACTGAAGGCAACGTAGACAAGCTAACACTTGTGCCAATCAAAGAAGACGCAACACGTGTTGCAGCACTTCTTTCTGGCGACGTTGATATGATTCACCCAGTAGCACCAAACGATCACAAGCGTGTTAAAAATGCTAAGAACATCGATCTAGTGACGCTACCTGGTACTCGTATCATCACGTTCCAAATGAACCAAAACAGCAACGAAGCACTTAAAGATGTTCGCGTTCGTCAGGCGATTGTTCACGCAATCAACAACGAAGGTATCGTTAAGAAGATCATGAAAGGCTTCGCAACAGCAGCTGGTCAGCAAAGCCCAACAGGCTACGCGGGTCACAACGAAGACCTAGTTCCTCGTTACGATCTGAAAAAAGCGAAAGAGCTGATGAAAGAAGCGGGCTACGAAGATGGCTTTACGCTAACTATGATGGCTCCAAACAACCGTTACGTGAACGATGCGAAAGTAGCGCAAGCGTCTGCGGCAATGCTGTCTAAGATTGGTATCAAAGTTGATCTTAAAACTATGCCTAAAGCACAGTACTGGCCTGAGTTTGACCTATGTTCAGCAGACATGATGATGATCGGCTGGCACTCAGATACAGAAGATTCAGCTAACTTCAACGAGTTCCTAACTATGACTCGTAACGAAGAGACTGGTCGTGGTCAATACAACTGTTCTGGCTACTCAAACCCAGAAATGGATGCGATCGTAGAAGCTTCTAACACTGAAACTGACCCAGTTAAGCGTGCTGAAATGCTGAAAGGCGTTGAAGCAACACTTTACAACGACGCAGCATTCGTACCGCTACACTGGCAAAGTGAAGCGTGGGGCGCGAAGTCTAACGTAGGTGCAGCAGACGTAGTAAACCCAATGGTTATGCCTTACTTCGGCGACCTAGTTGTAAAATAATCTAGCTTGCTAGAATCGAGAGCCTGAAGCTTTTCAGGCTCTCAAATTATTAAGATATAGATTTAAGTTTCGGTATTTGGTCTTCCTTCAGTCTGGCTAAATACCTTTTTTAAGACTGAATTTTGTTATCTAGTCGCGGATTTCGACTAGATAGTCATGGATAGATAAGGGGCAAGGAATGGTTACGTTTCTGGTCAAGCGCCTGTTTCAGGCACTGATAGTGATGTTTGTGATCAGTTTGGTGGCGTTTGCCATTCAGGATAACCTGGGCGACCCGTTGCGTGAGTTAGTCGGTCAATCTGTTTCAGAATCGGAGCGTCAAGCGCTGCGTGATGAACTCGGCTTAAATGATCCCTTCATTACAAAATACACTCGCTTTGTGGGCGCAGCTCTACAAGGTGATCTTGGTACTTCATATTTCTTTAAACGCCCAGCTGTGGACGTAATCTTAGATAAACTAGTCGCAACGCTTGAGCTTGTGTTCGGCGCTTCTCTGATCATTGTTTGTCTGTCGATTCCACTTGGCGTTTATTCTGCAATACACCCAAAAAGCTTCTTCACTAAACTGGTGATGGCGGGCAGTAGTATCGGCATTTCTGTGCCTGTTTTCTTAACCGCAATCATGTTGATGTATGTATTCTCTATTGAGTTAGGTTGGCTGCCGTCGTTTGGACGTGGTGAGACCGCAAACTGGTTTGGCTGGGAGTCTGGTTTCTTAACGATAGATGGCCTTGCACACTTAGTGCTGCCGAGTATTGCTCTAGCATCTATCATGCTGCCTCTGTTCATTCGTCTAGTACGCTCTGAAATGCTAGAGGTTCTTAGCTCTGAATATATCAAGTTTGGTAAAGCAAAAGGCCTAGCGCTGAACAAGATTTACTACCAACACGCTTTGAAAAACACAATGCTGCCAGTACTAACGGTAGGCGGTGTTCAAATCGGTACTATGGTGGCTTACACCATTCTTACTGAAACTGTATTCCAGTGGCCGGGTACCGGCTTCCTATTCCTTGAAGCGATTAACCGAGTGGATACACCACTGATTACCGCATACGTTATCTTCGTTGGCCTGATCTTCGTAGTAACTAACACCATTGTTGACCTGCTTTACGGCATCATTAACCCAACAGTGAACATTACAGGGAAAGGAGCATAATCATGGAACACACAACAACAGCTCCATCTCGTTGGGAGCGATTCAAGCAGTCAGACATTCTGTACTACTTCTTACGCGATAAAGTGGCAATGGTCAGCTTCGCTATCTTTGCAGCTTTCCTTGTTATGGCATTAGCGGCACCGATTCTAGCACCAACAGACCCGTATGACGTGACGTCTATCGACATCATGGATTCTGAGTTGCCACCATCTTGGATGGAAGACGGCGAAGAACGTTTCTTACTGGGTACTGATGAGCAAGGTCGTGACATCTTATCGACCATGCTTTATGGCTCTCGTCTTTCATTGACGATTGGTTTCTTAGCGGTTGGCCTTCAGCTGACTCTAGGTATCATCATTGGTCTGTCTGCGGGTTACTTCGGTGGTCGTATCGATAGCTTCCTGATGCGTTTTGCCGATGTTCAGCTTTCGTTCTCAACCATGATGGTTGCGATCATTGTCTCGGCTATCTTTAAGGCGAGTTTCGGTAGTGACTTCTACGCGCAATATGCCGTTGTTATGCTGGTGGTGATCATCGGTATTGCCGAATGGCCGCAGTACGCTCGAACGATTCGTGCATCGGTATTGGCAGAGAAGAAGAAAGAGTACGTAGAAGCGGCACGTGTGATGGGCTTTAGAGCGCCTCGCATCATGTTCCGCCATATTCTGCCTAACTGTTTATCGCCAATTTTGGTTATCTCTACGGTACAGGTGGCAAATGCCATCATGTCAGAAGCGGCACTTTCTTTCCTAGGTTTAGGCCTTCCGGTAGACCAACCGTCACTCGGTGCCCTGATCAGTACTGGTTTTAACTACATTTTCTCAGGAGCATGGTGGATCACGGCATTCCCAGGTGTGCTTTTGGTAACATTAGTTCTAGTTATTAACCTACTAGGCGACTGGTTACGTGACGTGTTTAACCCTAAAATTTATAAAGGGTGATAGCGCGGTTTGATTTTTAGAAAAAAAAGTCACTAAACTAAGAGCCGTAAGCAATTACGGCTCTTTTTTTGCTTAATGGATCTGGAACTTAGTATCATTGATACTGTCAATAATACTTAAAATGGAATTCATGTTTTATCGACATTGATTCGGTAATAATTAACCCGTAAGGGTTTAAGTGGTGGTTATGAAATTGACAATGAATGCTATATGTCGTGCAGTGACGAGAAATTATCGTATGGGACTTATCGCTGCATCTCTTTTGGTATCGAGCCAAGTGAATGCAGAGTCGGTTCTATGTGATGCAACTCAGGCAAGCACCAACCAATTACCACAGCTAGAGCAATCATGTCCGATCGGTAAGGGCGTGTGGGGCAGTAAAGCACCAAAACGTCATTCAGATAACGAACTGTTTTGGGTTCAATGTGGCCTGCTGAACAAGCCTTTGTCACTGAGCCGAGCAAAGCCTTTGTATGAGAAGATCTCGACCAACGTTTGGATGAAGCCGGAAGGCGGAGACTACCGTTGCTTAATCGGACCTTATTCTACCTTCTCTGATGCGAGAAAAGACCTAGCTCAGGTGCGTAAGGTTTCTGGTTACGGTGAAGCCTTTATTCGTATGGTCGATAAGTCGAAAACCTCATCACAGCCTATTGTGGCAAAACCAGCAGAGCCAAAAGCGGTGACGCACAAGGCTCCTGCAAAAGTAGAAGCTAAGCCTGCACCGAAACCTGTGGCTACTAAGCAAGTGGCGGCGGTAGCGAGCGCTGCAGCAATTCAGACGCTACCAAGCGGTAACGCGAGCTCAGATAATGATCTAGAGATCGAGATTCGCGTGAAAGCAGACGTTGCGGGTAGCCAATATGCGATTCCTTACCTTCTAGATCATCAACAACAGTTCTACATGGAGCAAGGTAAGCCTTGGAGCCGCCTAGATTACGATAGCGCTGAATTGGTGTGTAATCAGGTCAACATGAAGCTGATGAGTGAGAAGCAATGGCAAAGCATCTTGAGCTCAAAGGTTATGGAAAAACAGAACTGGCCAATGCATCTCCCTTATTGGGGCGCAGATAAGAAAGGTCTGTTTACCAACGGTAACGTCAACCAGTTGAAAGGTTCTTCATTGCTTAATGTGATGTGCGTTAAGTAACGACGACCGTTACCAAACCAAATAAGCCTCAGCCATTGCTGGGGCTTTGTTGTTTATACGCCTCTCTTTTTCAACATCGGTTCGACTTTTAGACACTCGTTCTTCAAGACGAATTTGATTAAAAATCGTTAAAAATTGTTCAAATAGCGCGGCTGATGCGTAGAAAACCAGAACTCAAGCAATAAGGTGATTGAGATTATGAGTTTAAAGAAACGATTAGAAGACGTGGCTCCACGCTTTGAAGCCGGTGGTAAGTACGAAAAGCTCTACCCAGTGTATGAAGCTTTCGCGACAATATTCTATACACCCGGAAACGTAAACCGCGGCATAACCCATGTTCGTGACAGCATTGACCTAAAGCGCATTATGATTTTGGTGTGGTTGGCGACCTTCCCGGCAATGTTCTGGGGAATGTATAACGTCGGACACCAAAGCGTTCTCGCACTCACATCCAGTTATCAATTAAATGAACTTGCCTCGGTTATCGAGAGTAGCTGGCGTCTGTCGTGGGCATTTGGTGATGCGCAGTCATTGATGGCAAGTGGCTGGGCAAGTCAGATGTTGCTTGGTGCACTCTATTTCCTACCCGTTTATGCCACGGTGTTTGTAGTAGGTGGCGTCTGGGAGGTACTGTTTGCTGTCGTTCGTAAGCACGAAGTTAATGAAGGTTTTTTTGTTAGCTCTGTGCTGTTTGCACTCATCCTCCCGCCAACCATCCCGCTTTGGCAAGCCGCGTTAGGTATCACCTTTGGTATTGTTGTCGCCAAAGAGTTATTCGGCGGCACAGGGCGAAATTTCCTTAACCCAGCCCTTGCAGGACGCGCGTTCCTTTACTTTGCCTATCCAGCCAACATGTCCGGTGGGTTGGTATGGGTTGCTGCTGACGGCTATTCAGGCGCGACCCCACTGAGCCAATGGTATGAGGGGGGCAGCCCGTCACTAATCAATAATATGACTGGCGAGGCGATCACCTGGATGGATGCCTTTATCGGTAATATTCCAGGTTCGATGGGTGAGGTGTCGTCACTGCTTATCATGCTGACGGGGTTGATTTTGATTGTGATGAAGATAGCGTCTTGGCGCATTGTCGCCGGTGTGATTGTTGGGCTTGTCGTGACGTCGAGTTTACTGAACTGGATAGGGTCGGATACTAACTCGATGTTTTCGATGCCGTTTTACTGGCACTTTGTGTTGGGTGGTGTTGCCTTTGGTACCTTCTTCATGGCAACAGACCCTGTATCTGCCGCGTTTACCAATCAGAGTAAATGGGCCTATGGGATTTTGATCGGCGTGATGACGGTCGGTATTCGAGTGCTTAATCCAGCCTACCCAGAGGGCATTATGCTGGCTATCTTGTTTGCTAACTTGTTCGCACCATTGTTCGCACCATTGTTCGACTTTGTTGTGAAAGAGCAAAATATCAAGCGAAGACAAAAACGCACAGCTCGATAAGAAATATGACCCAAAAGAAAAAGGCTTGCACTAGTACAAGCCTTTCTATTTTTATCACGATTGATTTGAATTTGATTCAACTCCATTTCAAATCAATCTCGAATGGTTGGGTATTACCACAATGCTCACCACACATCTCGTCGTAAGCACTGTTGTGAACCAACATTGCCGATGCTACGCCTCGATCGCTAAAGTGGTCGCGCGCTTGGTTAACACTTAAAAACTTCATTGGGTGCTGTTGGTCGTCTTTGATTAACTGCTTTTGCTCGCCAATAATTTGGTAAGCCAAGTAGATCCCGCCTTCAAATGATTCAATTAGTAGATTCATCACAAACTCCGTTGCTGATCTAGATAGGTGGATATTTGTGTTACGTCGAATCGAGAACCAAGGTTCAAAGCGGGCATAAAAAAAGCAGGCACAAGGCCTGCTTCTAAAGAGAGCTCAACTAAGACGTTGATTATCTCATGGTAACAAACTCTTCGCTGCCCGTTGGGTGAATTGCCACAACAGAGTCGAAGTCTGCTTTGGTTGCGCCCATCTTCATTGCAACGCCGAAGCCTTGAATCATCTCATCAACCGTGAAACCGATGCCGTGTAGGCCAACGACAGTCTCTTCTTCGCCAGCACATACTAGCTTCATCTTACAAGGTTGACGGTGCTTGGTTACTGCTGTGTACATCGCAGTGAAGCCAGATGTGTAAACCTTGATGTTGTCTTTGCCGTACTTCTCTTCAGCTTCTTGAGTCGTTAGACCAATCGTGCCGATAGGTGGGTGGCTGAATACAACAGTAGGAACTAGGTTGTAGTCCATTTTCGCGTTAGTTTGACCGTTGAATAGACGCTCAGAAAGCTGACGACCTGCTTTAACCGCTACAGGAGTTAGCTCGATGCCACCTTCCATGATGTCGCCAACACAGTAGATGCCAGGAACGTTAGTCGCTTGGAACTCGTCTACTTTGATGTAGCCACGATCGTTCGTCTCAACGCCAGTTGATGCTAGGTTGATAGCGTCAGTTGCTGGATGGCGACCGATAGCCCAGATTAGGTGGTCAACGTTTTGAGTGTTGCCGTTCTCTAGGTGTAGAGTCAGTGTGCCATCCGCTTCTTTCACAACTTCTTTAGGCACTGAGTGCGTGTGAAGTGTTGGACCTTCTGCTTCCATTACTTCTACTAGCGTTTCGATGATCATTGGATCGAAGCTACGTAGTGGAGATTCTTTACGACAGAACAAGTGTGTTTCTGTGCCTAGTGCGCTTAGTACACCTGCGATCTCAACTGCGATGTAGCCAGCACCGATAACCGCAACGCGTTTTGGTTGCTCCATTAGGTCGAAGAAGCCATTTGAGTCGATGCCGTATTCTGCACCTGGGATGTTTGGAATTGTTGGACGACCACCTACCGCGATCAGGATGTGATCTGCTGTGTAGTGTTCACCGTTCACTTCAACTGTCTTTTCATCAACGAACTTAGCAAAGCCTTTGATTACGTTTACTTTGTTGTTACCTAGTACGCGGTCGTAAGATTGGTGGATACGACCAATGTACGCTTGGCGGTTTTCAATCAGCTTGCTCCAGTTAAAGCTTTTTACTTCAACGTCGAAGCCGTAGTCCTCAGAGTATAGGTTGATTGCTTCAGCGACTTGAGCGCCGTGCCACATTACCTTTTTAGGAACACAACCAACGTTTACACAAGTACCACCAAGGTCTTGAGCTTCGATAAGTGCAACTTTTGCACCGTGCATAGCTGCGCGGTTAGCCGATGCGATGCCGCCTGAACCGCCACCGATACAGATGTAATCAAAATGAGTCGCCATTACTTTCTCCATTTATTGAAGGTTGTAGTCACAGTGAGAGCACTGGATACCTACGTCCTATAGATTCTTAAATTGTCTAATTATTATATTGAGGGCAGATCGGTTGAACTCAATCTCCCTGTTTAAAATTTATTCGTCCACATCACAGTCTGTTGAAGATTCTTCAGTCTATGATGTGGACTCGAGATTACTCGGGTACGATCCACTCTACTTTGAAGTGACCGGTCGCTGGCGCAATTGCTTCCTTCAAGAATGGAAGAATCTCTTTCATTTGGCTTTCTAGCTTCCAAGGCGGGTTAATCACGATCATGCCTGATGCCGTCATGCCACGCTCGTTGGTGTCTGGTGATACGCCAAGTTCGATTTGTAGAATCTTGTTGATGCCTAAGCCTTCGAGACCTTCGATCATATCTTCGATATCACAGCGATTTACTACCGGGTACCAAATTGCGTAGATACCGGTTGCCCAGCGCTTGTGGCTTTGAGCGATTGCAGTCACGACATCACGGTACTCTTTTGCCAGCTCGTAAGGCGGGTCGATCAGTACTAAACCACGACGTTCTTTTGGTGGCAGGCTGCCCTTTAAGCGCTTAAAACCATCTTCTTTGTAGATAGATACCTGACGATCACGGTGGAACTCTTGCTCAAGCAGCGGGTGATCGGCTGGGTGAAGCTCAGTCAGTACCATGCGGTCTTGGTCACGCAGGTGTGCACGTGCAACACGTGGTGAACCCGGGTAGTAACGCAGTTTCTCGCCATTATTGAGAATGGAAATAGACTCAAGGTAGCTTTGAATGTCTTCAGGAAGGTCTGTTTGCTCCCACACACGAGCAATACCTTGCTTGTATTCACCGGTTTTTTCAGACCATTCATGCGTTAAGTCGTAACGACCTACACCAGAGTGAGTGTCATGATAAACAAAAGGCTTATCCTTTTGTTTCAAAGAATTAAGAATAAGGCTCTGTACGATATGCTTTACTACGTCGGCATGGTTACCTGCGTGGAAGCTGTGGCGATAACTTAACAAATTAAACTCTCGTAACACTCTCGAATTAGAGTGTGGTTAGTGTAGGTGGGGTTAATCAGACTATTATAACCCTCAATGGACCATAAATTCTCGAACAATTCAGGGACAGTCGTCAGCTATCTGCAGTTAGTTATTGGTTCTACTATTGAAATTTGCCTTTATGGGCACTATTTAATAACTATTCGCAGGTGATTTTTTAGGGCGAACTTTAGCCTGATGACTGTAAGACGACCTCATTACAAAAAAGACGAAAGTCTCTAAAGCCAAAGGAATGTTTATATGTCTAATCCGCTATTAACCTTCACGGACTTACCTCCGTTTTCACAGATCAAGCCAGAGCACGTAAAGCCTGCAGTTGAGCAAGTGATTGAAGCGTGTCGCAACAAGATAGAACAAGTACTTGAAGGTAATACTTCACCAAGCTGGGACAACCTAGTTGCTCCAATTGAAGAAGTGGATGATCGTTTAGGTCGCATTTGGTCACCTGTAAGCCATATGAACTCTGTCGTGAACAGTGACGAACTGCGTGAAGCGTATGAGAGCTGCTTACCTGTGCTATCTGAATACGGCACTTGGGTTGGCCAACACAAAGGCTTGTTCGAAGCGTATAAAGCGATCAAGGCGAGTGAAGCATTCTCTGCACTGAACCGAGCTCAACAAAAAACTATTACCGACGCACTGCGCGACTTTGAATTGTCGGGCATTGGCTTACCTGCAGATGAACAGCATCGTTACGGCGAGATCAGCAAGCGCCAGTCTGAGTTAGGCTCTCAATTCTCAAATAACGTGCTTGATGCAACCATGGGTTGGAGCAAGCAGATCACAGACGTAGCTGAGCTGGCAGGTATGCCTGAATCAGCACTGGCGGCAGCTCAAGCGGCGGCTGAGTCTAAAGAGCAAGAAGGCTACCTACTGACTTTAGATATCCCATCATACCTACCTGTGATGACCTACTGTGATAACCAAGAACTGCGTAAAGAGCTTTATGAAGCGTACGTAACGCGCGCTTCAGATCGCGGTCCAAACGCAGGTAAGTGGGACAACACTGAGATCATCACCGAGCAACTTAAGCTGCGCCACGAGATCGCGCGCATGCTTGGTTTCAGTACTTACAGCGAAAAATCACTGTCGACTAAGATGGCTGAGACGCCAGATCAGGTTCTTGGCTTCCTGAACGACCTAGCAGTAAAAGCAAAACCACAAGGTGAGCGTGAAGTTGAAGAGCTGCGTCAGTTTGCAGAGAAAGAGTTTGGTGTTTCTGAGCTAAACCTATGGGACATCGCTTACTACAGCGAAAAGCAGAAGCAGAACCTGTTCGAGATCTCTGATGAAGAGCTTCGCCCATACTTCCCTGAATCGAATGTGGTTTCAGGCCTGTTTGAGGTACTGAACCGCGTGTTTGGTATGTCGGTAACAGAGCGTCAAGGCGTAGACACTTGGCATGAGTCAGTGCGTTTCTTTGATATCTTTGATGCGACTGGAACACTGCGTGGTAGCTTCTACCTAGATCTATACGCACGTGAACACAAACGTGGTGGCGCTTGGATGGATGACTGTCGTGGTCGTCGCATTACCGAATCTGGCGAGCTACAGACCCCGGTTGCTTACCTAACGTGTAACTTCAATAAGCCAGTTGGTGATAAGCCAGCACTGTTTACTCACGATGAAGTGGTGACCTTGTTCCACGAATTCGGCCACGGTATCCACCACATGCTAACGCAAGTAGAAGCGGGCGCAGTTGCGGGTATCAATGGTGTGCCTTGGGATGCGGTTGAGCTACCAAGTCAGTTCCTAGAAAACTGGTGTTGGGAAGAAGAAGCGCTGTCGTTCATCTCTGGTCACTTCGAAACGGGTGAAGCGCTACCAAAAGAGATGCTAGAGAAGATGCTAGCGGCGAAGAACTTCCAATCTGCGATGTTTATCCTGCGTCAGCTAGAGCTTGGTTTGTTCGATTTCACGCTACACACAGAATACGACCCTGAAGTGGGTGCTCGCGTACTAGAAACGCTAGCGGATGTTAAGTCTAAGGTGTCGGTACTGCCAAGCCTAGATTGGAACCGTTTCTCACACAGCTTTGGTCATATCTTTGCTGGTGGTTACAGCGCGGGCTACTACAGCTACCTGTGGGCAGAAGTGCTATCGGCAGATGCGTTCTCAGCATTTGAAGAAGAGGGTATCTTCAACACTGAAACGGGTAATCGCTTCCTGAACAACATCCTTGAAATGGGTGGCAGTGAAGAGCCAATGGAGCTGTTCAAACGCTTCCGTGGTCGTGAGCCACAAATCGACGCAATGCTGCGCCACGCGGGAATCAACGCATAATCACGGTAACTATCTAGTTTATTGCGAAAAGAGCCTCTAGTTAGAGGTAATGCCGATCAGTTAAA
>NZ_JBFRST010000021.1:0-104816 GCF_041473705.1 Vibrio sp. 10N.222.55.B11 | reverse complement strand
GCGAAATCTTTAGCAACACCGCCGTATACTTTTGCAAGAGTAGTACAGATAGCAGCAGTTAGAGTTGTTTTACCGTGGTCAACGTGGCCGATAGTACCAACGTTTACGTGCGGTTTCGTACGTTCAAATTTTTCTTTAGACACAATCGTGTTCCTTCCTAGTTATGATTCGCCACGTTCATTATTGAGCGAGACGCGCCAGAAATTGCTATTTTATGCGCCAACTCTCGTTAGCGCAATATTTGGACGCATTGTTCTTTCAAAAAATGAAAAAAAATGCCTTCCTTTTGTTTAACCACGCTCTGCAATGATTGCTTTTGCAACATTGTTAGGCACTTCAGCGTACTCACTAAACTCCATAGAGTAAGAAGCACGACCTTGTGTCGCAGAACGTAAATCAGTTGCGTAACCGAACATGACAGACAACGGAACTTGTGCACGAATTATCTTCAGGCCAGCTGTCCCCTCGTCCATACCTTCGATGATGCCGCGACGACGGTTAATATCGCCAACAACGTCACCCATCCAATCTTCTGGAGTAGTTACTTCAACTTTCATCATAGGCTCAAGCAGAACCGGTTGCGCTTCAAGTGCACCCGTTCTGAAAGCCATAGAGGCAGCGATTGTAAACGCCATCTCACTTGAATCTGTTTCATGGTAAGAACCATCATATAGTGTAGCTTTGATATCCAAAACTGGATAGCCAGCAAGCACACCATTGTTCATCTGCTCTTCAACGCCTTTAGCAACTGAAGCGATAAACTCTTTCGGTACGATACCATTGGCAATTTCATCCACAAAGACAAAGCCTTCGCCAGCTTCTGATGGTTCTAGTTTCAGCCATACGTGACCGTACTGACCTTTACCACCATGTTCACGGATAAATTTACCTTCCGCTTTCGCTGTACCACGAATAGTCTCACGGTAAGCCACTTGCGGGTTACCAACGTTGCAGTTCACGCTAAATTCGCGCTTCATACGGTCAACGATGATATCTAAGTGTAGTTCACCCATACCAGAAATCAGAGTCTGGCCAGTTTCCGCATCCATATCAACGCGGAACGATGGGTCTTCCGCTGCTAGTTTACCTAGAGCGATAGTCATTTTATCTTGATCAGCTTGAGAGCTTGGCTCTACAACGATCTGAATAACTGGGTCTGGGAACTCCATGCGCTCAAGAACAATCTTATGGTTCTGGTCACAAAGGGTTTCACCAGTAGTCACATCTTTCAGGCCAATGATGGCTGCGATGTCACCTGCTCGTACTTCTTTTACTTCTTCTCGCTTGTTTGAGTGCATTTGAACAATGCGACCTAAGCGTTCACGTTGTTTCTTCACAGAGTTATAAGCTGTTTTACCGCTTTCAACAACACCAGAGTAAACACGGATGAAAGTTAAAGTACCAACGAATGGATCTGTTGCAATCTTAAATGCTAGCGCTGAGAACGGTTCTTTGTCGTCTGCGTGACGCTCTGCTTCGTTCTCATCTTCATCGATACCTTTAATTGCAGGTACATCGACTGGAGAAGGAAGGAAATCAACAACTGCATCTAGAACAGCTTGTACACCTTTGTTTTTGAATGCACTACCACAAGTAGCAAGTACGATTTCATTATTAAGGGTACGAGTACGAAGACCTTGTTTGATTTCAGCTTCTGTTAGTTCACCTTCTTCAAGGTACTTATCCATCAGCTCTTCATTTGCTTCTGCAGCAGCTTCAACAAGTTCTGTACGATATTCTTCAGCCATTTCTTGCATGTCTGCAGGAATATCTTCGTACGTGAAAGTCATGCCTTGGTCAGCTTCATTCCAGTTAATTGCCTTCATCTTGATAAGATCGACAACGCCTTGGAAGTTTTCTTCAGCACCAATGTTCAGTTGAATTGGAACAGGAGTTGCGCCTAAGCGGTCCTTGATCTGTTCAACTACGCGCAAGAAGTCAGCGCCGGTACGGTCCATTTTATTAACGAAAACCATACGTGGAACTTGGTACTTATCAGCTTGACGCCATACTGTCTCTGACTGAGGTTCAACACCAGATGAGCCACAGAACACAACAACTGCACCATCAAGCACACGCAGAGAACGTTCTACTTCGATTGTGAAGTCAACGTGTCCAGGAGTGTCGATGATGTTAATACGGTGGTCCGAGAACTGAGCTTCCATACCACGCCAAAACGTAGTGGTTGCTGCTGAAGTGATCGTAATACCGCGCTCTTGCTCTTGCTCCATCCAGTCCATGGTTGCTGCACCATCGTGAACTTCGCCGATTTTGTGAGAAAGACCGGTATAGAACAGAATACGTTCACTTGTGGTTGTTTTACCTGCATCTACGTGAGCAACGATACCGATATTACGGTATTGCTCTATAGGAGTTTTACGAGCCACGGTTGAATCCTCTTATTAGAGACTTAGGGACTATTGCTATGTCTAGATTAGGCGTTAAAAGCGATGCTTCGCTAAAAATTGCTTGCCCTAGAAATAGCAATAGTTCCTAGCATAAGCATAGGAACTAAAGAAGTGCTGCAAGGAACCTTGCAGCACTAAAAAGGTATTACCAACGGTAATGTGCGAACGCTTTGTTTGCGTCAGCCATGCGGTGAACGTCTTCACGTTTCTTAACCGCAGTACCTTTGTTCTCAGACGCGTCTAGCATTTCAGCAGCTAGGCGTTGAGCCATAGATTTTTCACCACGCTTACGCGCAGCTTCAACTACCCAACGCATAGCAAGAGCGTTACGGCGAACCGGACGAACTTCTACAGGTACTTGGTAAGTTGAACCACCTACACGGCGAGATTTAACTTCTACCGCTGGGCGAACATTTTCAAGAGCTTCTTCAAATACAGCTAAGTGGTCTTTACCAGACTTCTCAGCCATTGAATCTAGTGCAGTGTAAACGATTTTTTCTGCAGTAGATTTCTTTCCGTCAACCATAAGGATGTTAACGAATTTTGCCAGCAATTCAGATTTGAACTTAGGATCTGGAAGGATCTTACGCTGACCTATTACGCGACGACGTGGCATGGATATTCTCCGTTGTCTTCTTCAGGTTTTTTCCAAAACTTTTCAGAATAATAAATAAAATAGTGTTTGGCCTTACTTAACGATTTCTTTTTAAAAAAGAGAATCAATTAAGACTTAGGACGTTTCACACCGTACTTAGAACGACCTTGTTTACGGTCGTTAACGCCAGCACAGTCAAGTGCGCCGCGAACAGTGTGGTAACGAACACCCGGAAGGTCTTTTACACGACCGCCACGGATTAGTACAACACTGTGCTCTTGTAGGTTGTGGCCTTCACCGCCGATGTACGAAGTTACTTCGAAACCGTTAGTTAGACGTACACGACATACTTTACGTAGTGCCGAGTTAGGTTTTTTAGGTGTAGTAGTGTAAACACGAGTACATACACCACGTTTTTGTGGGCACGCTTCTAGTGCAGGCACGTTGCTTTTAACAACTTGCTTTACACGAGGCTTGCGAACCAACTGGTTAATAGTTGCCATTAACTAGCTCCTGAAATTTACTTGAAAGTAAGCTTTGTGAAAAATCTATCCCTAATCACAAGTCGTAATTAGGGACGCAAAATTCTATTCAGCAGTGGGAGGTGTGTCAAGAAATATACAGATCTTTTTTAGCCGTCTAGAGCTCAGGATGGTCTAATTTTAACCAAACTGATAAAACACGCTTACCAAGTCACTGATTTGTCTTTCAAAACCGTCAGTTTAACGAAGCCATCGAAGTCAACTTGATCAATGGTACTTGAGACAAGTAGTTGTAAACCTCGGCTATCGAGATCTGGTTTTAACACCGACACCTGCTCTACTGCGCAGATTTGAGTGAATAACTCATGATTAGGAAGGCAAACATACACTGCATCTTCCACCAAAAGGAACTGGTCCTGTGGCTGAGAATAGGTCAATGCAAGTTTAAGCTTGTCGACTGATTTTACGATATGAAGCATAGCGTCCCCTAGAAAGTCAGGATCTGTTGGCACTGAGCTAACTTCTGCGTTAACTCGTCGGCTTCAACGGTGGTCACATCGATTAGCAGGTTGTCTGCTGAAAGACCAAACTGACTCAGACTACGCTGACACACATACACCTGTTCGATGTCGTACAGGTCCATAAGTTTGAATGCGGAGATGTAGTCACGCGATAGTATTTCGTCGGGCTGCTGCGCTTTGAGAAGCTGTGTCACGCCATCACCAACAAAGAACACGGCAATGTCTTCACTATATGCGGACGCAGCAAGCAGGGCGTCTAACCCTTCTCTACCCGCAGCGGTCGTATGAGGGAAACTGTTAAATATAAAGGCTAACTTTCTCAAAACTGCACAACCCTATCTTGCGTTAGTAGCGCTTCCGATAAGCTCCCTAATCCGGCTTGAGTAAATCCAGTGGCTAGGTTAGAGGCACTTAGTTGATGTTGCTCTGCTTCTTCAAAGCTAATCACTCCGCGTCTTAGCGCAGCTGCCACACAGGTTTCAAGGCTAACATCGTGTTCATCAGCCAGCTTTTGCCAAGCAGAAGCTAAATCAAATTCATCGTTAGCCGGTACGGTAAGGTCTGAGCCGTTACTGACGCCATCTTGATAGAAGAACACACTGTGAAGTTTGTGGCCCTGTTTAATCAGAGCCACGGCAAACTGGTAGGCACTTCTTGCTGACTGTGAGCCATAGACTGGCCCATTCACTAGGAGTGTATAGCTTAGCAACCCTCTTCATCCTCTGTTTTACGTTGGCGGATGTATAGGTACACGGTGTGCTTAGAGATGTTCAGTCGCTCAGCAACGCGGTTGATCGCGTCTTTAATATCGAAAATACCTTTGTCGTACAGCTCCATCACGATCTGACGGTTCTTAGTATTGTTCGATACCGATTTGTCAGCGTTAATTTCTTCAATGGTGCGTTCAACCGTTTGGTCGACAAGTTCTTCAACGTCACTAGCGAAGTTAACCGATGATGCGGCTTCGTCTGCGTCTTGTGTAGGCATGAACGATTGCAGCACTTGTGAGAATGGCGCGTCTAGATTCACGTTAATACACAGTAGGCCAATCACTCGGTCTTCACCGTTGCGGATAGCAACCGTGATCGACTTCATCAACACTCCGCCTTTAGCGCGAGTGAAGTATGAACGTGAGAAGTTACGCTTAGAACCTTCAATATCTTTTAGCATCTTCAATGCAAGATCGGTAATCGGCGAGCCAACCTGACGACCTGTATTTTCGCCGTTGGCAATTTTAATCGCAGAAGTATTGAGGTCTTCTAAAGAGTGCAAAACGATTTCACAAAACGGACCAATAAGGCTCGCAATACCGTCAACAACGGCCTCATAAGATCTTAGAATGATTTTATCGTGTTCACTGAATGGCATAACGTGGACTGATTCCATTTCAAGTAACACATCTGCATTGACTGTTTCTGTAGTAGTCACTTATTCCTTACCTTCGTGTGAAAAATCAACAAATTTATGTAAGTTTATCAGAAAATTTTAATTGCACACCTAGCTAACATTGCAACTAGTGATTTAGAACAAGTTTAAAAATCAAATACTCATCTTCAAATCATAAAAAAAGCCTAACTCAAAGTTAGGCTTTTTATTCAATCAACGTATTTTAGTACGAGGCTTTTAACCGATATTACTGTGCAGGAGCTGCTTCAGCGTTATCGATGTTTAGTAGTTCTACTTCGAATACTAGCGTTGAGTTAGCAGGGATAGTCGGTGTGTCTTGCTCACCGTATGCTAGCTCTGGCGGGATAACGAACTTGTACTTAGAACCAACTTGCATCAGTTGTACGCCTTCAGTCCAGCCTGGGATTACGCGGTTTAGTGGGAATGTTGCTGGTTCGCCACGATCGTAAGAGCTGTCGAACTGAGTACCGTCTGTTAGCGTACCTTTGTAGTGTACTTGAACGGTATCAGTGTCTTTTGGAGAAGCGCCTTCACCAGCAGTCATTACTTGGTAAAGTAGACCAGATTCAGTTTGCTTAACGCCTTCAGTTTTAGCGAACTCAGCGCGGAAGTCATCACCGGCTTTCTTCACTTCTGCAGATTTTTCTGCCGCTTGTGCTTGCATCGTTTCAGCAACACGCTTGTCTAGAGCTTCAAGAGCTGCGCGAGTTTCTTCTTCGTTAAGTGCTGTTTTCTCTGCGAATACGTCTTCGATACCTTGAAGAACCATATCTTTGTCTAGGTTGATACCCAGCTCGCTTGGCTTATCAATGCTTGTGCTTAGGTAGTTAGCGAAAGATACACCGATTGCGTAAGCCGCTTTGTCATCTTCTGTTTTAAAGTTTACTGCTTCAACTTTAACTTCTTCTACCTGTGGAGCTTCTGCCTTTGGTTCTTCTTTCTGACAACCAACTGCTAGCATAACCGTTGCGGCAAGCAGTGATACTTTTAAAACTGATTTCATTGAATTCTCCAATTAATGGCCAAGCCATTGGTTATTGTGCACAAATCTAATGATTAGATTGGTGTGAATACGTTAGTTATAACAATATACTAGTCATATGTCTTTCGACACAAACCGGATTATTAGATGTGATGCGAATATTTTTCCACTCATTGCTATGTACAATTGTCATCACCTTGTTAAATGGTTGCTTTTTCTTCCAAGATGATGAGCAGCGTTGGGAAATTGAGCCCAATGGTGCCACCAGCTTTGCACTCAGCAGAGATGGACGCTTCGCCCTGCTCTACTCTCAGCAAAAGCAACTGCTCCTTTGGGACCTCGCCGAAGACCAAGAGTTGGCTCAGCTTGGTCCACAAGACCAGTTAGAAAACCAAGTATCGCGTATCCGTATCTCCGACGGCTTGATTCGCGATGTCGATATCTCTAGCAATGGTGAAAAAGTACTGCTTGGCCTTTCTAATGGAAAAGCCATCTATGTGGACTTAGTCACCGGACGCCGTCTGGAGTTCCTTGCTCACCGAGAAAAAGTGAATTCAGTCTCCCTTTCTTCTAATGGCCGCTACGCATTATCAGGCGGCAACGACTACAAAGCTTACCTTTGGGATACCGAGTCGGGCTTGGTGTTGCGCACCTTTGAGCATGAACAAAGAGTAGTACGAGTCGCGCTACAACGCGATGGTGAACTGGCTTTTACCTCTGATGGCGGCAATCAAGCGATGATTTGGGATCTTGAAACGGGCGAACCTCAAGCGCAATTGCAAAGCTGGTCTCGACAGTTGATTTTCTCGAGTGCGCGTTTTTCTGATGACGGCAGTATGTTGGTGACGGGCACACCATCCAGCCAAGTGAGTGTGTGGAATACTCAGGATGGCAAGCGAATTTCTCGCCACGATGCTGAGCCATTAAAAGATGCTCGCCCTCCTCGTGCGGTAGTGTATGATGCAGCCTTTGATGATAAGAACCGTGTGATATCGGGCACCTCTGCGGGCATTGCCCAAGCTTGGAATGTGGATTAAGAACGATGACAGAAAAGCGAGTTGAACAACTAGAAAGCCGCGTAAATGACCTAGAGTGTCAGCTAGCTTTCCAAGAACAGACCATTGAAGAACTCAATGAAGCGCTTAGCCAACAACAAATGTTAATCACGAGAATGCAAGATCAGATGAAGTTCGTGGTTGGCAAAGTAAAAAATATGGATGGCTCTAATCTAGCTGACGCATCAGAAGAGACGCCACCTCCACACTATTAAGTGCGGTTCAAAATAACCAATTAAACCTAACGACGCATATCGTTAGTTTCTCGTCCTCAATGTGTAAACACATTTCAGGACGGGACATAGAAAACTAAGAGGGCGACAGATACTTATCTGTCGCCCTTTTGTTTATTTCATCTCAGTGAATAGGCTAAAGCCAATTAAGCCGATACCAACTTAGTCGTCGGCATAAATCTTCACTTCAACACGACCTTGAGTATCAACGCTTGCACGATACATTCCTGAGCTGTTCATACCAAAATGTATATCGCCTTGGCCATCGATAGCGATCAAGCCACCTTCTCCACCCATGGTTTTCAATTCACCTTGAATGATCGTTTCACAAGCGGTGTGCACATCTTCTTTCAGATAACGCATTCGTGCTGCGACATCACTGGCGACCATTTTACGTAGGAAGAACTCACCCATCCCGGTTGTTGAGACGGCAACATTGCCATTTTCAGCGATGGTTCCTGCACCAATGATCGGAGAGTCACCCACACGACCGTATTTCTTATTGGTCACGCCACCGGTACTGGTTGCTGCCGCTAAGTTACCCGCTTGGTCTAATGCGACCGCACCAACCGTGCCGTACTTTTTATCGTCAGGGTATTTCTCAGCTTGCTGCTGATCATATTTCGCTTCAGACAGAACAAAGATGCCTTTCTCTTTCATCGACTGAAGTTGGTCATAGCGGCGCTCAGTAAAGAAGTAGTCTTGCTCGGTAAAGGTGTAGTCATGCTCAAACGCAAACTTCTCGGCACCTTCACCAATCAGCAACACATGGTCGCTTTTCCGCATCACATCACGTGCAAGCTCAATTGGGTTTTTGATATGGCGAACGCCTGCAATAGCACCTGCATCCATTTCGCGGCCATGCATCACAGAAGCGTCCATCTCAACAAATTCATCATGCGTTAAAACAGAGCCCCTACCGGCATTAAAGTGCGGGCTGTCTTCCATCACCTTAACCGATGCCACTACCGCATCCAGAGCATCACCACCCGATTGCAATATTTGATAACCAGCCAAAACCGATTTTTCCAAAGCCTCGGTAATACCCGCTTTTAATTCATAGCTCATTTGCTCGCGCAAGATGGTTCCTGCACCACCATGAATGGCAATTGAAAAAGGCTGTGACATACAAACTCTCCACTGACGTCGTCTTATAATGTTGTGCTATCAATACCACATCCATGGTTCGATGTCTGATAACGAAAACCAAACTTTTACGAATGCTTAGATTTGCGGACACTTAGTTTGGTAGAGAAAAGCGAGGTCAAAAAGCGAGACTCCTAAACGCAAAAAGCCTCCACAAGGGAGGCTTTCAAGATTCTTAAACTAAACCGTTAATTCGGTATTAGTGAGAACCACAGCTACCGCCGCCGCAGCAGCCGTCTTTTTTCTCTTCACCCTGGTCATGGCCTTCGCCACCACAGCAACCGCCTTCGTGGTCATGATCGTGGTCGTGACCGCCACAGCCGCCTTCTTGGTGTACGTGACCGTGTTGAACTTCTTCTTCAGTCGCTTCACGAACCGCTACAACTTCAACGTCAAACGTTAGAGTTTGGCCAGCTAGCATGTGGTTACCATCAACAACAACTTCGTCGCCATCTACTTCAGTAACTTCAACTGGGATTGGACCTTGGTCAGTATCCGCTAGGAAACGCATGCCAACTTCGATTTGCTCAACACCTTGGAATACGTCAGCAGGAACACGTTGAACTAGTGCGTCGTTGTGTTCGCCGTATGCGTCTTCTGGAGTAACAGTTGCAGAGAACTTGTCGCCAGCTACTTTGCCTTCAAGCTCTTTTTCAAGACCTGTAATTAGGTTGTTGTGACCGTGAAGGTAATCTAGTGGAGCTTCTGCAGTTGATTGGTCAACTACTACGCCATCTTCAAGTTTCACTTGATATGCAACACTAACTACTACGTTCTTTTCAATTTTCATGAGAGCTCCAAGGAGGTTTGGACTAAGCTCGAACAGTTGAGCTTAGGAAAAATTCTGTACCGGGATATTATGGGGATCAATTAACGAAACTCAATCATTCTGGCTTAAAAATACCGATCATTTCTTGATTCGCGTGTTCAGATTTCTCTACAGTTTTCGGTTTACGCTGTTCTGTGAAGTCACAATCGACACATTCCACCAGCTCGATATTATTTTCAATCCACCAACGGAGTGTGTCTTGAGTACTGCAACTTGGGCAGCTTGCCCCTGCGATAAAGCGTTTTTTCTGTTTCACGTTCATATCCTTTACTACTCTGGATTCGCGGTTCTTCCCACTCACTTTATTGATAAGTTAAGCAGAGACCGCGTTTATTATTAGGTTAGTTCTATAGTCTGTTATTTCTATGCCCAAGCTCTATTTCTAAGCTCAAGCATGAGTTATCACTTCAAGCTACTGCCAATAGTTTCGAGATTGGTGATCGTTTTCCATCTCGTGTCCAAAGATCTCTTCAAGTTCTTTACGAGCCTCTTTCGCTCTTTGGGCTAACTCGGCATCTTCGTTATGCTGAGGCAGCAACTCTTTCAGCATACCATTATCCAACTTTCTAAAGTGTGCTTCTGCTCGCTTCGCTTTATATGGATGCATGCCAAGTTCAGTCAATGTTTGACGACCTAAATCCAATGCTCCAAGGAAGGTTTCACGCGAATAGTTACTCACACCGTGGTTAAGTAGTTGATACGCTTCAACACGGCTTCGTGCACGCGCCAAGATCTTTAAGCGTGGGAAGTGCTGCTTACATAAATCGACGGTTTTCATGATTTCATCAGGGGAGTCAGTACACAACACAATCGCCTCTGCTTTATCAGCACCGGCTGCGCGTAATAGCTCTAGGTGAGTCGAGTCTCCGTAAAACACCTTGTAGCCGAACTTTCTAAGGATGTGTATTTGGCTGGCATCACTTTCAAGGACAGTGATACGAATCTTGTTGGCATACATCAGACGACCAATGATCTGACCAAAACGACCAAAGCCCGCAATAATCACTCGAGGGCTGCGATCAACCACATCCGAAGACATCGCACTTTCACTGATTTGATTAAGCTGACGTGCAAAGAATCGGTCTTGCAGTTTAAGCATCAATGGCGTGGTCACCATAGAAAGGCTCACAACCACCAGTAAGAACGACACTTGTTCGCCACTTAAGATGCCTTGCGCACTCGCCGCAGTAAAAATAACGAAAGCGAACTCACCACCTTGGCTAAGGATCATCGCCATTCGGCTGCGTGCTTTAGCTTGAGTGCCGAAGATACGAGCCAGCGCATACAGCACCAAACCTTTCAATACGACTAGCGACGACACTGCAATAAGTATTGCGAATGGGCTTTCTGCCAGTAGACCTAGGTTTACCGCCATACCCACAGAGATAAAGAACAGACCAAGCAGTAAACCTTTGAATGGATCAATCGCGATCTCAAGCTCGTGTCGATATTCACTTTCAGCCAGAAGTACGCCCGCTAGGAAGGTACCTAATGCCATCGACAAGCCAATCCGTTGCATGATCACAGCAATACCAATCACAAGTAACAGCGCCGCGACGGTGAATAACTCACGCACACCACTCATCACTACGTATCGGAAAAGTGGTCTCAACAAGAAGTGGCCACCGACCAGTAGGCCAATCACGCCACCCAGCATCCACAGCATGTCAGCCCAGCTACCGCCGGTATTACCCGCAAGTAGAGGCAACATTGCTAGCATTGGAATAACAGCGATATCTTGGAAAAGCAGTACTGCAAAGCCCGACTGCCCTGCTTCTTTGCCGCCGAGCTCTCGCTCTTCAATAACACGCAAGGCAATCGCAGTCGAAGACAGCGCCAAACCCATACCTATCACGAGACTGGTTTGCCAGGTTAATCCGAATAGACAGGCGATGGCGGTAATAATCAAGGTGGTGATCAACACTTGCGCCCCCCCTAAGCCGAGAATAGGCGCCCGCATCTGCCACAGTTTTTTCGGGTTAAGCTCTAAACCAATAAGGAAGAGCAGCAGCACCACCCCGAACTCTGAGAAATGTAGAATGGCCTCTACGTCACTGATTAGGCCAAGCCCCCATGGACCAATAGCGACACCCGCTAATAAGTAACCTAATACTGAACCTAAGCCTGCTCGCTGCGCGATAGGAACCGCAACCACAGCCGCCGCTAAAAATATAGCGCTACTTTGTAGGAAATCATTAGTCAGAGCCATCATTCGCTCCTATATCTTGTAGCGGATCTCGCAACCAATTTCGATATTCTTCAGCGTGTTGGTAACGCGTCATATCCGAGACATTTCTAGCCCAATGTAAAACTAAAGGTGACATCCAGTGCATCTGGCACAAAGCGGCAGTTAGCTCAAACGGTTGCAAGATCTCTTGTAAGGGATACTTATTATAGCCTGCAGCACCAAACGCCTCTTCTTTACCACCCGTGGTGATAACACTGCGCCAATGCTTACCCTTAAGTGCACTTTGCTCACCAAACGCAAAGCCCTTGCCTAATACTCGATCAAACCACTCCTTCAATAACGAAGGACAAGAATACATAAACAGAGGATGCTGGAACACAATCACATCGTACTGCAGAAGCAGTTCATGCTCATAAGGCACATCAATAAAGAAGTCAGGATAGAGGGCATAAAGATCGTGGATTTTAACATTCCCAAGCGACTCTATCTTTTTAACCATGATCTGGTTAGCGATAGAGGTTTGCGGCTCTGGGTGCGCATAGATCACTAATACCTTTGGCACGGGTTTGTCTATCGAGGGAGTAATACTCATTCCTTTGAAACATTCCTTTAAGGGCTAAACGGTGGCAAGGCCACTAGAATTTAAATAAAAGTTATTAATATGTTATTGGCATCATAACGCAAATTGCATTGTGATCGACTTTTATCTGGATTCAGCCTACTATGCAGGCGTCTGTTCACCTCTAATTTCTATGCTACCTCTATATGATTACTTTCTCTGATATTCAATTGCTACGCGGCGGTAAGCCACTCCTCGACCAAGCATCTGCGACTTTTCATCCTGGCGACAAGATCGGTTTGGTTGGTAAAAACGGCTGTGGTAAATCTACGCTGTTCGCCTTAATTAAAGACGAGCTGTCTATTGATGCTGGCTCATTCAGTAAACCAGCCCATTGGGAAATGGCTTGGGTTGCTCAAGAAACGCCAGCACTAGAAAGAACAGCGATTGAATACGCGATTGATGGCGACCGTGAATACCGCGGCCTTGAAGATCAACTAGAGAAAGCTGAACAAGCCGACAACGGCACATTAGTAGCAGAGATCCACGGCAAAATTGAAACCATTGGTGGTTACAGCATCAAAGCACGTGCTGCTGAGCTATTGGATGGCTTAGGATTTCGCCAAGAACAAATGACATGGAACCTAACCCAGTTCTCGGGTGGTTGGCGTATGCGTTTGAACTTAGCGCAAGCCCTATTGTGCCGCAGTGACCTACTGCTACTCGATGAGCCAACCAACCACTTGGATTTAGACGCAGTAATGTGGCTCGAGCGTTGGTTACAAAGCTACCCTGGCACGCTAGTGCTTATCTCGCACGATAGAGACTTCTTAGACCCTATCGTCAACCGCATCGTGCACGTTGAAAACCAACAGCTCAATGAATACACGGGTAACTACTCATCGTTCGAAACCCAACGAGCGCAAAAACTGATTCTGCAACAAGCGATGTACCAAAAGCAGCAGAAACAGATGTCTCACATGCAGAGCTACATTGACCGTTTCCGCTACAAAGCCTCAAAAGCTCGCCAAGCGCAAAGCCGTATCAAAGCATTAGAGAAAATGGAACAAGTGCTGCCCGCTCAATTTGATAACCCATTCAGCTTTGAGTTTAGAGAACCAGACGCGCTACCAAATCCAATCATGATGATGGATGAAGTCTCTGCGGGCTACGATGACAACCTGATTCTAGAGAAGATTCGCTTGAACCTAGTACCGGGCAGTCGTATTGGTCTACTTGGCCGAAATGGCGCTGGTAAGTCAACGCTGATTAAACTCCTTTCTGGCGAACTGAAACAGCAAGGTGGTGAACTGAGCTATTCACAAGGCGTTAAGATGGGTTACTTTGCACAGCACCAGTTAGAGACGCTGCACCCAGAAGAAACACCGCTGCAACACATGATGCAGATTGCCCCTAAACACACAGAGCAACAACTGCGTGATTACCTAGGTAGCTTCGGTTTCCAAGGTGAAAAAGCGCTCGATAAAGTAGCCCCCTTCTCAGGCGGTGAAAAAGCGCGTTTAGTTCTGGCGCTACTAGTATGGCAAAAACCGAATCTGTTGCTGCTCGATGAACCAACCAACCACTTGGATCTCGACATGCGTCAGGCGCTGACGTTTGCATTGCAGACGTTTGAAGGCGCAATGGTTATCGTATCGCATGACCGTTACCTACTCCGTGCGACTACCGATGATTTGTATTTGGTACACGACCGCCAAGTGGCACCGTTTGATGGTGACCTAAGCGATTACTACAAGTGGCTAACCGAACAGCAGAAAGTTGAACGCAAAGAAGCACAAGCATTGGCACCAGCAAAAGACGGCGCCAACAGTGCAACAGCAAAAAAAGATCAGAAACGTAAAGAAGCAGAGTTCCGTAAACTAACGGCACCAATTCGTAAAAAGCTGAGTCAATTTGAAAAGCAGATGGATAAATTAACGTTGGCTCTTGAAGAAGCCGAGCAAGAATTATCCGACACTTCACTGTATGAAGCTGAAAATAAGGCTAAACTGAATAAAGTACTCGCTCTCCAAGCGAGCAGTAAATCACAGCTAGAAGAAGTTGAAATGGATTGGATGTCCACTCAAGAAGAGCTTGAGCAGATGGAACAGGATATGGATAGCTTATGAGCCCAGAGCACACCCCAATATCACTAACACTGGAACGACTATGGCAATTTAGCCTTCAGTATTACAGTGTGCGTGGTGTAAAGGATGCGTGCCTAGCTTTACAAAACCAGTTTCACGGCAACGTCAATCTACTGCTGCTGCTCAAATGGCTTGATGAGCAGCAATTGTCTTTTGCCGAAGAAGAGTGGCACAAAGTTCAACAGTGCTTGAGCCGCTCTGAAACCCTGCTTCATAGTTATCGAGAGCTACGTAAGCATCTCAAAGCACACGTTGTTGATTCACTCTACCGTGAAGCCTTACAGTTCGAATTACAACTAGAGAAACAACAACAATCTGATCTCGTCGACTACATAAACTCTCTTCAGCTTTTCGCAAACCAACAATCACCGCTCGCTTTTCAATACTGTCGATTATTAGGGGCAGAAAACCTCTATGTTGCTTTTTCTGAACCAGCCCCTCAGCCCTAAGGCATTCCCTTTTCCTTTTGTTAGATCAAGATCCAAGCTTATTGGGGACTATCGTTCTTCGTGTTCACGCGATGGTGGCTCGGATTATTAGCAATATATAGAGCTTAACCTCGATAGTATTCAACCAGTTACCTACAACCTGTTTTGTAACCTGTATGAGTGAAACTCTTGCGCTTATGCCGAGAATCAACCAAGCTCAAATAAAAACATGGGCGTTTCACTAAAAGCTCAACACTTTATCAAAGCCCATAAAAGAAGCATGGACTGTTTTATGACAATATTTACCGCAGCGGCTGGTCTCTCTAATCCGCACTTACAAACCTTAGTGCCACGGTTTATTCGAAAGCAGGCGCTGTTTCATCCTCACTGGCAAACCTTAGAAACACCCGATGGTGACTTTCTTGATCTTGCTTGGAGCGAATCACCAGACGGTGACACCTCAAATAAAAATGATCGCAGTAGCAAGCCGATATTCGTTCTATTCCACGGTTTAGAAGGTAGCTTTGAGAGCCCTTATGCCAATGGATTAATGAATGCGTTTGCTAAAGATGGTTGGTTGTCCGTGATGATGCACTTCAGAGGCTGCAGCGGAAAACCCAATCGCCTGGCTCGCGCTTACCATTCAGGTGAAGTCGAAGATGCGCGCTTTTTCCTAAGACACCTACACGCCCAGTTTCCGAATAACCCGAAGGTTGCGGTTGGCATATCTTTAGGTGGGAACATGCTGGCGAACTATTTAGCTGAGTACGCAGACGACCCATTGCTGTCGGCGGCGACAATCGTATCTGCTCCATTTGACTTAGCGTGTTGCTCGAGTCGTATTGAGCGCGGTTTCTCCAAGCTTTATAAGAAGTACCTGCTCAACTCTCTAAAATCGAATGCGTTAAAAAAAGTTAACCTGCTGCAGGAAAAACTTGGCATCACCGCTGAAGCCATCAAGAACATCACCAAACTGTATGAGTTTGATGAACGAATCACTGCGCCTCTGCATGGCTTCAAAAATGCCCAAGATTATTATGCGCAATGTTCTGCTCTGCCTAAGCTCAATAAGATCAAACTACCGACTCAGATCATTCATGCCAAAGACGACCCTTTCATGACCGATGATGTGATCCCAAAATTTGTTCTGCCCGATAACATCGATTATCGACTGTTTCAAAAAGGCGGCCATGTTGGGTTTATTACTGGCAGTACACTCAAGCCAAGGTTTTGGTTAGAAGAAGCCTTGCCTGCCTACTATGAAAGTATCCAAGATTCGGCATAATGACCGAGCCTTAGTAAATAGAAGTAAAACAATACTAAGCACACGCATTTCTACATCAATAAACCTATTTATGAACATAAAAGAGAGAAGTATTTATGATCATCCCATGGCAAGACATTGCGCCAGAGACACTGGAAAACCTCATCAAAGAGTTCGTGCTGCGTGAAGGCACAGACTACGGCGACGTAGAGGTTTCACTGCAAAACAAGATTGATCAAGTGAAACATCAATTAGCTTCAGGAGAAGTCAGCATTGTGTTTTCTGAGCTGCATGAAACCGTTGATATTCAAGTCACAAAACGCTTCTAGGCTGCGCTCATAAAGGAGCCGTGTTATAGTGGTAAACGATTGCTAACAAGTAAGTTACTCAAAAGACAAGGGTTGTCATGTCCGCTAAACATCCAATTATTGCGGTGACGGGTTCATCAGGAGCCGGCACCACCACCACCTCAGAAGCCTTCCGTAAAATGTTCAATATGATGGACGTGAAGGCCGCTTGGGTTGAAGGGGATAGTTTCCATCGCTTCACTCGACCAGAGATGGATGTCGAGATCCGTAAAGCGCGCGAGCAAGGTAAGCACATCAGCTACTTTGGTCCACAAGCCAACGACTTTGGTGCGCTAGAAGAGTTCTTCCGTAAATACGGTAACGAAGGTACAGGCAAGGTACGTAGCTACCTGCACACGTTCGATGAAGCCGTTCCTTACAATCAAATGCCAGGCACCTTTACGCCATGGCAAGAGATCCCAGAAAATTCAGATGTGATGTTTTACGAAGGCCTGCACGGCGGTGTGGTTGATGGCGATATCAATGTTTCTCAACACGTCGACTTGCTGATCGGCATGGTACCTATCGTCAACTTAGAATGGATCCAGAAATTCGTTCGCGACACACGCGATCGTGGTCATTCTCGTGAAGCAGTAATGGACTCGATTGTTCGCTCGATGGATGATTACCTTAACTACATTACTCCTCAGTTTTCGCGTACTCACATCAACTTTCAGCGTGTTCCAACCGTAGACACATCAAACCCTCTCAACGCTAAAGGGATCCCAAGTTTAGACGAAAGCTTCGTTGTTATACGTTTGCGCGGCATCAAAAACGTCGATTTCCCTTACCTTTTAGCTATGATTGATGGCTCATTTATGTCTCGCCACAACACGCTTGTGGTACCAGGAGGGAAGATGAGTTTTGCTATGGAGCTCATTGTAAGGCCGATCCTACAACAACTCATCGAAACCGGAAAAATTGGTTAACAGAGCACCATTCTGGTTGATTACTTTTCATACCGTGATCATGTGCACAATTTTGCGTAAAAAATCGTAGCTTGGTCACGATTAAAATCAAGAAATAGTACCTGAAAAAGGATACTATTCTTAAACGAAACACAAGATAGCTTGCAGCGCTCAACGAGTGCTCTTATCCTACAAGTCAATCCAGGCTTAGCTAAAATACGGAAAGCGGCAAGCATACCCTGCAGAGGAAGTGAGATATTATGGTTCTAGGTAAACCTCAAACCGATCCAACATTAGAGTGGTTCCTTTCACACTGTCATATTCATAAGTACCCATCAAAAAGTACTTTGATTCATGCTGGTGAAAAGGCAGAAACCTTGTACTACATTGTTAAAGGTTCTGTGGCAGTTCTTATCAAAGACGAAGAAGGTAAGGAAATGATTCTTTCTTACCTAAACCAAGGCGACTTCATCGGTGAGCTAGGCTTATTCGAAGAAGACCAAGAGCGTACAGCTTGGGTTCGTGCTAAATCTCCTTGTGAAGTAGCTGAAATTTCTTTCAAGAAATTCCGTCAACTTATCCAAGTGAACCCAGATATCCTAATGCGCCTTTCAGCGCAAATGGCAAACCGTCTACAAGTAACTAGCCAAAAGGTTGGTGACTTAGCGTTCCTTGATGTAACAGGTCGTATCGCTCAAACGCTACTAAACCTAGCGAAACAGCCAGATGCAATGACTCACCCTGACGGCATGCAAATCAAGATCACTCGTCAAGAGATTGGCCAGATCGTTGGTTGTTCTCGTGAGACCGTTGGTCGTATCTTGAAGATGCTAGAAGAGCAGAACCTAATTTCTGCACACGGTAAAACTATCGTGGTATATGGCACTCGTTAATCTCGATTAACTGAGCCTAAAATTTGAAAGCCACCAAATGCAAATTTGGTGGCTTTTTTGTTTTCTAAAGATCTACAAAGAAAATACGAATGAAACACCTACAGCTTCGAAGCGCAAACACTCTCGAAGCGAAGCCTATCTGCATCTTTAGGGTAAAGTCCGTACTCGTATCTTTCTTTAACCGTTAGTGCTTTCGAAGATCTTGTCAGCCGATGCTGCCACAAAACCGGTATAAAGCTCACCATTAGCCATCGCATAACGCTTAGCGAACTCATAGAAGCCTCCAGGAATCATCTCATTGCCCTCAACAAATGAAACTGGGACTTTATCTGCCATTGTTGATGATTGCTCTAATAAGACCTCTGGAGAGCCTTTAACCTGGCCACCAGATGCATTGATCGTGAAGCCTGATTCGCTCAAATAATCATTCACTGCCTGCACTTCATCAAAAGCATCGAGTTGATTAACGCTCACTGTAAAGTGGTTGGCACCGTAACCATGAGCTGCGAGCCAAGACGCGTATTCACTCTCTTTTGCAAGCACTTGGAAATCTGCGAAGCTCAAGTCCCATAGACGACCACCAAACAAGAATTCATGGCCTTGAAGCTTGCTTACGTCGACTTGCTCAACCAATTTAGCAACGCTCTGTTGTAAGTCACTTGAACACTCTTCGACCTTCAACTCACTAATGAACACTTTAGGTTGATTTGGATCTGGGTGCTCGTAATGCTTCGCGACTAGCTTCTTACTCTCAAACAAGTAATCGCCACACGCTTTATAACCTAGCTCAAGGAAAGGCTTAGCCAATGTTTCAATACCTAGCGGAGCAACATTGAAAGTACGCAGTGCAATGTGATCATTAATCAGAGCTTCGTCTTCTTTCAGCAAGTGATGTACTTTCTCAGCCGATGGACAAAGCCTGTGAATGTAATCGTCCCAAAGTGATTTAAAGAGTAGATCGGGCGTCATGGTGACTCCTTGTCAGAGGTTCTAGCAAGCTAGTAATTTGGATTAGAAAGGGAGAGGCTGAGACACAGAGTCAGCAGCCATCAGCCTGTGACATACTTTTCTATTATTATCTACCGCCCAATCTAGGTGTTGGGCGTGATGGAAAAAGGAAGCGATAGCACCGCTTCCTATTTCAAACTTAACGCATAAGCCTAAGACTCATTAGCCTAAATTAAAGCTCAATACCTGGGCTAAACGTTGCCGGAAGTTGAGTTTCGCCACCTTCCATTGAAGCCATAGGGTAAGCACAGTAGTCAGCCGCGTAGTAAGCACTTGGGCGTAAGTTGCCCGAAGCACCTGGACCACCAAATGGAGCATCGCCACTTGCGCCTGTTAGCTGGCGGTTACGGTTAACAATGCCCGCACGGATATGGTCAACAAAGTATTCCCATTCAGAATCATCTGTTGATACTAAGCCAGCAGATAAACCAAAGCGAGTGTCGTTAGCTAGCTCAACCGCTTGCTTTAGCGATTGGTAACGAACCACTTGTAGCAGTGGACCGAAGTACTCTTCATCCGGCAGCTCAGCAATGTTGGTTGCGTCGATAATACCCGGAGAAACAAACGCCGCTTGACCCGCTTTTGCTTCTACTAGGCTGACGCCGCCTAACGATTGTAGATTCGCTTGCGCGTCCAGAATGAACTTAGCCGCAGCTTCAGAGATCTGAGGACCCATGAAGGGTGCTGGTTCAGCGAATGGCTGATCAACACGAATCTTTTGCGTCGCTGCGACCAGCTTATCGAGTAGCAGATCCCCCTTCTCGCCAACAGGCACGTACAAACGACGAGCACATGTACAACGTTGACCCGCACTGATGAACGCCGATTGGATAATGGTGTATACCGTTGCGTCTGCGTCACCATATTGGTCACTGATCACCATAGGGTTATTGCCACCCATCTCTAGTGCCAGCATCTTGCCCGGTTGGCCCGCGAATTGACGGTGAAGGATATGCCCCGTATTAGCACTACCTGTGAACAGCACGCCATCAAGACCTTTAGCATCGGCCAGTGCGATACCTGTCTCTTTAGCGCCTTGTACTAGGTTGATTACGCCAGCAGGAAGACCCGCTTCTTGCCATAATTTCATCGCAAACTCACCCGTCCAAGGTGTCTGCTCTGAAGGCTTAAATACCACGGTATTACCCGATAGCAGTGCAGGAACAATATGACCGTTAGGTAGGTGACCAGGGAAGTTATAAGGACCAAATACTGCCATCACGCCTAATGGACGGTGACGCAGTACAATCTGGTTGCCTGCCGCTTCACGAGAAGCTTCACCGGTACGCTCATGGTAAGCACGAATTGAAATAGCAATCTTGCCCGCCATTGCGCCCGCTTCAGTGCGAGTTTCCCAAATCGGTTTACCCGTCTCTTTCGCGATGATTTGCGCGATTTCTTCGCTGTTCTCTTTAACTTTCTCAGCAAAGTTCAACACGATCGCTTCACGCTCTGCAAAGCTCAGTTTTTTCCAAACCAAGAAGGCTTCACGAGCTGCTGCTACTGCAGATTCAACCTGTGCTGGTGTCGCGCTATCACCCTGCCACACTACTTCATTGTTGTATGGGCTTACTGATGTCATGGCGTCACCTTGACCTGCCACCCACTGTCCTGCTATCCACTGAGTCATACTTCTATCCTTAAAATCTTCGACAGATAATCGCCGCTCTTATTGAGCCAACATGCGAACGAATTCGCCTTCTTTTACTTCAAGAGCGCTTGCTACTTCAGATGATAAAATCACTGTGTCGCTTGCTTGGTCATACGCACCTTTCGCGGCTACTGCGCGGAAGTTCTCAAACGAGGTATTACCAATTAGGAAGTCTTTAGAGCTAGAGTGCTCTGCAATTTGAACCTGTGCTCGAATTGAGTGACGCACAGATTCGATGTTTCTTAGATCACACTCAACCGTTGGGCCTGCATCAAAGATGTCGACATAACCACGGTTGGTGAAACCTTCACGTTCCAGCAACTTAAGTGCAGGGCGCGTATTGTCATGTACCTCTCCGATCACCGCTTGAGCTTCTTTGCTCAGTAGGTTCACGTAGATAGGTAGCTTAGGCATTAGGTCAGCAATGAAGCCTTTTTTACCAATACCGGTTAGGTAATCGGCAAGCGTGAAGTCAATCGAGAAGAAATGTTCTTGCAGCCATTGCCAGAAAGGAGAATTGCCTTCCGCATCTGATACACCACGCATCTCAGCAAAGATCGTTTTTGAGAAACGCTCTGGGTGCTCAGCCATCAGTAGGAAACGACACTTAGACATCAGTCGACCGTTTAAGCCTTTGCGGTAATCAGGACGTAAGAACAGCGTACAAATTTCGCTGCAGCCTGTGTAGTTATTACCAAACGTCAACAGCTTAACCACGTTATTCACTTTAAGGCGCTGTGAAGAGTGAACCACTTTACTGATGTGGTACGAGTAAAAAGGCACATCCCAGCCAATGGAAGCTTCGATACCCGTTGTACCAGCAACTTCGCCAGTTTCAGCGTCGAAACCCACCATTAGATAGCCTTCATCACCGGGTTCGGTCACGTCTGCTTTCGCAAAGCTGTATTCAGAATGGGTAATTCGGTTAGTTAACAATTCTTCGTTAACCGGAAGAGATGTGAATCCATGACCTGATTCAACTGCACAGGTGTGCAGCGCATCGTAATCAGACAGTTTTATTGGGCGAACAACTAGCATCAATATTCCCTCCAGATGCAAAATAGGCCCAAAACCAGAAGCTTGGGCCTTTAGCAGAACGTCATGGGATCGCTCTATTGGCGATCATTCCTATGACGCCGCTCAGGCTAAACTAGCGTAGCGATTGCTTTGTCTAGTTTTGATAAACCTTCTTCAATTTCTTGTTTAGTGATAACCAGTGATGGAGTAAAACGAACCACGTTTGCACCCGCAACCAGTACCATTAGGCCTTGCTCGCCTGCTGCTACTAATACGTCACGCGCACGCCCTTGCCATTCGTCATTCAGTGCAGCACCTAACAATAGGCCTTTACCACGAATCTCACTGAAAATTTGGTATTTGTCGTTAATCTTAGTTAGACCATCACGGAATAGCGCTTCACGCTCTTTTACGCCTTCTAGAGTCTCAGGTTGGCTAACTACGTCAACCACTGCTTCAGCTACCGCACACGCCAGTGGGTTACCACCGTATGTAGAACCGTGCGTACCAACCTTAAGGTGTGTAGCCAGTTCAGACGTCGTCAGCATTGCGCCGATAGGGAAACCGCCACCTAGAGACTTCGCTGTGCTTAGAATGTCTGGCGTCACGCCCAGACCTTGGTAAGCATAGAAGTTACCAGTACGACCATTACCTGTTTGTACTTCATCAAAAATCAACAATGCATTGTGCTTGTCACACAGTTCACGAACCGTATTCACGAACTCAGCCGTTGGAGAGATGATACCGCCCTCGCCTTGCAGAGGTTCCATCATGATGGCACAAGTGCGATCAGAGATATGCGCTTCTAGAGCGGCAATATCGTTGTAAGGTAGGTGAGTTACATCGCCAGGTTTTGGACCGAAGCCATCTGAGTAAGCTTCTTGACCACCAACGGTTACAGTAAAGAAAGTACGACCGTGGAAACCTTGTTTGAATGCAATGATTTCAGATTTCTCAGGACCGTGAACATCCGCAGCCCAACGACGAGCTAGCTTAAGTGCTGCTTCGTTCGCTTCTGCACCAGAGTTCGCAAAGAATACTTTTTCTGCAAAACATACGTCAGTTAGCTTCTTCGCTAGACGCAGTGCAGGTTCGTTAGTCATTACATTACTTAGGTGCCAAATCTTGTTTGCTTGCTCGGTAACAGCATTAACCATTGCTGGGTGACAGTGACCCAAACAGCTCACAGCGATACCACCAGCAAAGTCGATATACTCTCGGCCTTGTTGGTCCCAAACGCGTGCGCCTTCCCCTTTTACTGGGATCATTTCCATTGGGTTATAACAAGGCACCATCACCTCATTAAACAGACTACGTTCTACTTTATTTTCCACTGTCATCGTACATTCCTTCTCGATACCGCAAGCTTCGCAAATAAGCGTAATGGTTCATAAGTGAGACAAAGATATTTTGTCTCGCCATAATCCCGCTGCAGCATTATATTTACATTTAATTAACCTTTTCAATAGTAGATTATTCTTTAGCCATCCCTTACAACCAGCTAAACGTCACTACCTATGACTATTTATGCATCAATTAATCTGTTTTATGAAGCTTTTTTTACCTAAACGTATAACCAGCAACAGCAAAGCCTTACTGGCATTGCGGTATATTGGGTTCGAGACGAAATAACGCGAATAATTTTGCATAGGCTAAAAACTTAGCCTGACGAGGGAGAAATGTTATAAAAAGTGATCGGCGTCAGAGGGATGAAGACGCGTAGCGCCCGAATTTAAACGCTTAACGGGTAATGGAATACGTTAAACTGGCTTATTTAGACGGAGAAAGAGTCAAATTTAAACACTCAGCGTGCTAGGAAGTTAGCGAGAAGCTGGTGTCCTTGCTCTGTTTTAATCGATTCAGGGTGAAATTGGACGGCATCAATCGGCAAGGTTTTGTGTTGATAACCCATGATCTCATCCATGCTACCATCTTCAAATTCCGTCCAAGACGTCAGCTCAAAACAGTCTGGTAATGTGCCGTTTTTCACCACTAAAGAGTGGTAACGAGTCACAGTCAGAGGGTTATTGAGACCTTGAAAAACACTCTTCCCGTTATGACGAATAGGCGAGGTTTTACCGTGCATCACTTGTCTGGCTCTCACCACTTCACCACCAAAGACTTGAGCAATGGCTTGATGACCAAGACACACACCTAAGATCGGCAGCTTACCAACGAAGTGTTCAATCACCTGCAGCGAAATTCCCGCATCATCGGGCGTACATGGGCCCGGCGAGATAACAAGATGGCTAGGATTTAGCGCTTCGATGCCCGCAATATCAATCTCATCGTTGCGAACAACTTTTACAGTTACCCCTAACTCACAGAAATACTGATACAAGTTATAGGTAAAAGAGTCGTAGTTATCGATGATAAGTAACATGGGTCGAAATCGTTTGCTAAATACTAAAGGATTGGGAGATATAGGGGCGGTATTGTGCAATACCCATAGCGAAAGGCAAGTGGAAACTGCATTTCGCCAATAATTAAGGCCAACCTAAGTTGACCTTAATTGTTTACAGATAGCGTTAAGTTATCTGAATTGGCTTACTTGTATGGCAAGCCAATCTATTTGTGATTGAGCTACTTACGACGACGCCACATTGCTAAGCCAAATAGTGACATAAGAGCACCGAAGCCAAATGAACCGCCTACTCTTAGCTCAAGAACGGCAGGATCATGATCCGATGAACGGAAGTGATCTTGGTACTTAGGTAGGTCACCTTTGTACTCTTCGTTGTAGTCAAACAACGTCGACTCACCACCATTGATGTGCCAATCGGTAGCATCGACAACCCTATCTTTCAGGCTTTCGCTGATCAGCAGGTGGTCTAGAGCGCCAACTTCATCATTGTATGAGTAGCTCCAGCTGTCTGGGTGCTTTTGAGCCACAGCATTGATATAACCGTAGTTCTTCGTAATCACCGCACCGCTATCACCAAACTGCTCAACACCATCAATGTAGGTATTACGAGCTGCTTTGATCTGCTTGCCGTATTTCTCTTCCGAGTAATCGGTTAGCACCAGCATTGGATCTTCCATGCCGTACGAGTTCATATCACCCAGGATCACTTTGTGACCTTTGATGCCATCGAGCGCTTCACCTAATGCAACCGCCGCAGCAACACGGAAGTTCTCACATGAACCTTGCTTATCGGCATCAACGCCGCCTTGGCCGCCCTGCTCAATCGGAGCAGCATCTTCCCAACACTTAGAGCCTTTCGATTTAAAGTGGTTGATCGCTACGGTGAGTTTCTCTTTGGTGCCTTTAACTTTAAAGGTTGGCGCCAATGAGTCACGTTGGTAGTTCTTACCGTCTTCAATCACCTTGCCTGAATCGTCTAACACCTCTGGTGCTTGTTGGCTTGGCATCGCGATAACACGGCTGTCTTTAAGCTTAACCACCTTCTTACGGTAGATAACACCCGTTGTGATAACGTCAGTACCAATAGAGTCCATCTCGTCGGTTACGCCGTCTTCGTTCGAGTCGACAGCCACAAAGGTATAACGGTCTTTCTTACGCTCAATGCGATCATTCAGTTGGTTTACAAGTTGCTGAATGGCAGAGCCTTCACCAAAGCCATTGTTCTCAATTTCCATCAAGCCAATGATGTCTGCATCTAAGCGAAGAATCGCGTTCACAATCTTCTCTTGCTGCATCTCAAACTCAGTGATGGTGTTCGCGCCACGGTTATTGCCGTGCTGATTCGCGTCGCCACCAAATGGAGAGTTGAAGTAGTTCAATACGTTGAAGGTCGCAATACGTAGGTCGCCTTCATCCATGTCTGGTTTGTCGGTACGCGGATCGTTACGCACATAGTTTTCAGCCGAGATCTGGTTAGTCGCAATTAAACGGTACTCACCGTAGCTGTAAGTCAGCACGCCTTCTAGGCCAACAATGGTGTCATCAATGCGGATGTAATCTTCTGTTGAACCATCTTGGTCGATATCAGTGCGGCCAAAATCTGGGTAGAAAGGGACTTGTCCATCAGCCGCTTTTTGATCGGTTTCAACGAAAAGACGGCGGTCTGCGTTGTCTTCAGTTTGCTGCTTCGCTTCGTCAGATCCCGCGGCGAAAAGCTGGTTCGGCTGCATGTTAATACGCTCATGCGCCAGTACCATGTTGTTACGACGACCTGCGTAGTCATAACCAAAGGCACGCGTCACACGCATATCAAGCGCTTCGGTTGTTTTCACCAACATGCCTTCGTAGCGTTCAAGCGTTGCAGCGAAGTTCTCGTCACTGTCTAGCACTTCAATCGCCGTAGCTTCAGGTGCCTGCTGCTCGCCCTGTTTTAGCCATTGGTTGTTTTCTACTTTCAGCTGAGTGTGGCTGTAGTATTCTTGAACCTTGCCTTTCACACACACTACATCACCGGCTACTAGCTCTGAGCTCGACTGGTTGGTATGAATAAATAGACCCTCAGAAGTGCTTGAGTTGAAATCATCCTCAAGTGCTTGCAGGTAGAAGCCTTTAGTTAGGCCTGTTGTTACCGCACTTACCACACCTTTTACGAAATATTCATCGTCGGTGATGTATGGGTAGCCATCGATGAATGGCGATGTAGCGCCCTCACCTTGGATTTCTTGAATGGTGGTGAATACTGGGTCAGAGCCATCTTGTGTACAAGTGAACGCTTCTGGCAGTTCAACGCTGTCTAGTGAACCTAGGCCTTCAATGCTGTCTTTTGGTAGCGATACCCATTGTGAAGCATCAAACGTCGCAGAAGGTGTTTGTGTCGCACGAACCAAAGTAACATCTTTGCCCCAGTCCACATCGCCCATCAAACCAACAACATCATGTACCGAGCCGTCTGAATTCAAGATAGCCAGCGGGTCGTCACCATTATGATTGGCGATAGAGGCATTAATGATGTCAGCTTGAGCTTTAATCTCATCACTCGCACTAGAATGTGCGACCACGAGTACTTCACCGGGTGCTAAAACGTGTCCATCTAAAGGTAAAGTGGCACCCCATGATCCGTTGCCATTGGCAGATTTCGCCAATGAGTAACCATCTAAACTAATGCTGCTATCGCCACTATTGGCAATCTCAACCGCTTTGTTATAGCTGCCGCCTTCCACATATTGTGAAATAAACAAATCAGCGCGTGCGCTTGTAGTTAACAAGCTACCAATTGCCACTGCTAGCAATGAAGGTTTGTGTAAAAGAGCCATCCGTTTCACCTGAGTTCATCGAGTTATAGTCACTGCCATCTATGGGCAGTCATGTATTTTGTGGTAACTATCAGGTTTATTTATGAAAGGAATAAGTCAGTTGGCAAGAAAATGAGGAACTTATCACTTTGGAATCATCAATTGTTTGGCACGTTATATATTTCCAACATATATAGAAACGAGTGTGATTTTATAAAGCTTGAGGGTACCAAATAAGATCATCTGCACAGCATTACAGCGATGGATATGCTAGCTAAATACTGGGTAAATTATCAATTCAAACAAGGGGGTTTCGAGGAAGACAAATGGAATGGGCATGAAAAAGCCCAAAGTAAACAACAGCTACTTTGGGCTCAAATTCTCAAGCGAGTTGTGTTAGTTCACCCTATGGGCGAGTAACAAAACCTACTGCTTCGTATGCTTTTTTCAGTGTCACTGCAGCACGTTCAGAGGCTTTTTCAGCACCGGCTTTCATTACTGCGTCCATGTAGGCACGGTCAGCACGGATACGGTGATATTCAGCTTGAATCGGCTCAAGCATCTCAACCAATGCTGCGCCTACGTCTTTCTTGAACGGACCGTACATTTCAACGCCTTGGTACTGCGCTTCGATCTCTTCGAACGTTTTACCCGTCGCTGCAGAGTACAGACCCATTAGGTTAGAGATACCCGCTTTGTTTTCCCAATCGTGAGCAATGCGTGGTGGTGTTTCTGCATCGGTTTGCGCTTTGTTGATCTTCTTGATGATCGACTTAGGCTCTTCTAGCAGAGTAATCACGTTCTTACGGTTGTCGTCCGACTTAGACATCTTCTTCGTCGCGTCTTGCAGGCTCATTACACGTGCATTCACTGTTGGAATGTAAGGTTCTGGTACTTGGAAGATTGGCGTTTCAGGACCGTAGATGTTATTGAAGCGAGTTGCGATATCACGCGCTAACTCTAAGTGTTGTTTCTGGTCGCTACCTACAGGCACTTGATGAGCACCGTAAAGCAGGATGTCTGCAGCCATCAACACTGGGTAGTCGTATAGGCCTACGTTTACGTCATTTGAGTGGCGTGCAGACTTATCTTTAAACTGAGTCATACGGCTCAGTTCACCCATTTGCGTGTAACAGTTAAGAAGCCAACCAAGTTGAGCATGCTCTGGTACGTGTGACTGAACAAATAGCGTGCTCTTCTTTGGATCAACACCGACAGCAAGACAGATTGCTAGTGCGTCTAGAGTCGCTTCATGCAGTGCTTTCGGGTCTTGGCGAACCGTAATTGCGTGAAGGTCTACAACACAGTATTGGCAATCGTAATCATCTTGCATCTGTTGCCATTGACGTAGAGCACCCAAGTAGTTACCGATACTTAGTTCACCAGATGGTTGAACACCACTCAATACGATGGGCTTGCTCATGGTTTTAATTCCTTTGCTTATTCGCTAAGTTTATTGAACGCTTAGCTTCTTAACTTAAATATAGAAAAGCCGCACAGCTCTTCTGTACGGCTCATCCAGTGTACTCATTGATAAGTATTTTGCTAGTAGGTTAGCTAACTTTTGTCCGCTTTATGCTGAAACTAGAACGACATCTAGTAATTGCGCGACGTTATCCGCGACATAGTCAGGGTTTGATGCTGAAATCGGCTCGCCGTGGTTATAACCGTAAGTCAGACCAAACGAGTGACAACCTGCATTCTTAGCCGCTTTAATGTCGTTGCTTGAATCGCCAACCATCAACATCTCTTCCGCTTTTACATTGTGCTTTTCTAGCAACCAGTTCAGAGCGACTGGGTTCGGTTTTTTCTCTGGGAAAGAGTCGCCACCCAACACATCAACAAAGTACTTATCAATACCGTGTTGCGCCAGTACGTCTGGTACAAACTTCGATGGCTTGTTGGTAACCAGCGCCATAGTGAAGCCGGCTTTATCCAGCTCAGCCAGCGTCTCTTTAACCGATGGGTAAAGGTGACTTAGCTTGTGACCGCCCTGCTCATAGAAATCATCAAACAGGATGCGTGCTTTTTTCAGTAGCTCTGGCTCTAGGCTTGGGTCAACCGTCAAGTTACGGCTGAGTGAACGTCCGATAAGAACATCAGCACCATTACCTACGTAGTCGCGAACTTGTTCTTCGCTCACTGAAGGGAAACCCAACTCCTGACAAGCTTGGTCAGCAGCAACGGTCAAATCAGGCACGCTGTCTAACAAGGTTCCATCCAAATCAAAGGCGATCAGTTTTATTGAGCTTAATGACATCTTACTTTCCTATTTATTATATTCGTCTTATGAGTTGAGCGATAAGACGTAAAAAAGGGGCAAATTAGCCCCTTAATATTCAATCTATCTGTAGTTTTACGATTATGCGTTTACTTTTGCAAGCTCTGCACGCATCTCATCAATCACTTCTTTGTAATCCGGTTGATTGAAGATAGCTGAACCCGCAACGAACATATCTGCGCCCGCTTCTGCGATTTCACGGATGTTATCAACCTTCACGCCGCCATCAATCTCAAGGCGAATGTCACGGCCTGACTCATCAATCAGCTTACGAACAGCACGTAGTTTATCTAGCGTGTGAGGAATGAAAGATTGACCGCCGAAGCCTGGGTTCACAGACATCAGTAGAATCATGTCTACTTTGTCTAGGATGTAATCTAAGCAAGAAAGCGGCGTTGCAGGGTTAAGAACCACACCCGCTTTACAGCCGTGCTCTTTGATTAGCTGTAGAGTGCGATCGATGTGCTCTGAAGCTTCAACGTGGAAGGTAATCATTGATGCGCCGGCTTTAGCAAACTCAGGCACGATGCTGTCTACTGGCTTAACCATAAGGTGAACATCGATAGGAGCCGTAATACCGTAGTCGCGCAGCGCTTTACAGATAGGCGCGCCAAAAGTCAGGTTAGGTACGTAGTGGTTGTCCATCACATCGAAGTGCACAACATCAGCACCAGCTGCGAGTACTTTTTCTACGTCTTCACCAAGACGAGCAAAATCTGCAGACAAAATCGATGGAGCGATTAGAAAATCTTTCATACCAAACCTCTTAAGAGTGAGTAAATTGCGAATATCACCGCCTTGTGACATCTCATATACAAATACAAGACTCAATTCCAAGACTATTTGGTGTGCAATTCTACCTAAGCAACTAAGCAGATCCTAGCAGTTCGAAAGATTAGTTTATGAAAGTACCCGTTGGTCACTCAATTTAATGAGTTCGAGGGTTATGTTGGCCGCTACAATTCTTCTGAAGCGTGTTGCTGGTTTTTCTCTTTATGAAAAAGTGCCAGTAACTCATCGACTTTATTGCGCCCTGCGCCATTACGGCTAATGGTGCGCTTAACCTTGACCACGTTCAGTTCTGCACCATGGTATAAACGGCGCGTTAAGGTGGTGTCATGGTTTGAGATCAAGACAGGGATGCCTCGTTCCATCGCTGCTTTTTCAGCAACATCCGCCAGTGCAGCTTGGTCATCTAAGCTAAAGCCATTACCTGCGTAAGAGGTAAAGTTTGCCGTGTTCGACAGTGGTGCGTATGGAGGATCGCAGTAAACCACACAGCCTTTGCGCGCGCGGCTAAAGGTTTCATGGTATCCCTCACAGACGAAGGTGGCTTTTTTCGCTTTCTCGGCAAAAAATTCCAGCTCAGCTTCTGGGAAGTAAGGTTTTTTATAAGAACCAAATGGAACGTTAAAACCGCCCTTCTTGTTGTAACGACATAGGCCATTGAAGCCAAATCGGTTCATATACAAGAAAGCCAATGAACGATACATGACGTTATCTGTACCATTGAACTCAGCGCGAATATCTAAGAAGGCTTCTTTACGGTTGTTCTCAGGACAGAACCAGCGCTTCGCTTCCGTGATATAAGTTTCAGGATCGGTTTTAAGCAGGTTGTACAGGTTGATAAGATCGGGATTGATATCTGCAAGCAGGTACTGTTCAAAGTCAGTATTCAGAAATACTGAGCCGGCACCGACAAACGGTTCTACCAATTTACGAGCATGTGGCAGGTGACGTTGGATGTCTTCAACTAGGCCATATTTACCACCAGCCCATTTTAGAAAGGCACGCTGCTTTTTCATTTACTGCTCTATCTATCAACTCAAAAATAAGGCTGCGGAATGTAACATATTTTGAGGCTAAGCTCAGGGTTATTTCGCACGTTCTATCTCTCGATGCACTTGATTCATCGATTTTGCCCAAGGTTCCAACTGTTGAAGGGGTTTTGATAACGCACTTACCGCGTCTCTCGCCACTTGAATCGTTGGGTAATCTTGATAAGTGATAATAAACCACTTGGTGTCGTTGCGAAGTGTTGGGTAAATACGAACCTTGTTCTCAAGGTCATACTCTTCAATGAAAGACTGTACGTCGTCCAATGATGTCATCGCACTCAACTGCAAAGTATAAGCTCGCGGAGAGATAGCTTGTAACTCTTCGCGAGAAAATGAGAATGTAATTTTCTTAGTCGGTGGCGTGGACTGTGTTAGGTCTGTTGCTTCATCGGCTGAAGGCTGTGACTCCACTTTGTCTGCATCTGATTGCGAACTCACCGCGGCACCTGTGTTTTCTTCAACAGCAGCATCAATCGCACTGGTATCGGCACTTTCAGGTTTATCATCAAGCAAGGCATCAACCACATCAGAGGTGATTACGACACGCTGCTGATCTTGTTCGACTTCTCCAACACTCGCGGTATCTTCAACGACAGTCGGTGGCAAAGATGAGCTGTCGTCATCAGCACCTTGATAACTCATGTCAGCTTCGGCTTCAGAATCGTCCATTCCGTCGATTCCGTCGATTCCAGCTTGCTCGGTACCACTTTCCACTTCAAAAGTTGGGATAGCTGTCTGTTCAATCGGAGCGATAAGAGATTGCGCTTTATCGTCAGGGGTTGGTTGACTGAACATCCACCAATAACCACCACCAATTAAAATCAACAGCAAGGCCACCACAATCGCGATATTGATGGGTGAGCCAATAATTGAGCGAATAATAATCCTTTTTTCCACTTTCAATTCTCCTAAAGCCATTAACTCACCGGGCAGAGGTTGCGCTTTATTAAACGCACGTCGCACGCAAGTTTCAGACTCATCATCAACATATCGAATCACCAGTGATTCAAAGAAATGTTCAGCTTCTGGTTGCGAAAGGTCATCGATCTCAAGATCGATAGGTTTGTGTTGTTGACCGTAGCTCAAACGCGTTAATAACGTATCTAAGTGGCCAGGTTCCGAGAAGAGAACGATATTGATCGTCCATTGAGGGTTTGATTGAGCTTCCAGTACCAACATCCATAATTCGGATACCAATAGCTCAGAAAGTCGTTGGGCATCATCAACGACGATAACCACATTACACGGTTCTCCATCCAGTAACCTTGTTAGGCTATCCGATAAAGAATCATGTTGATTAAACAGGGGATCAGAAACAATTTGGCTAAGAATGAGCGCACGGCGTTGTTGATCGTCTTGGCTTGGATGACAAAGCAGTAAACACTGATTTTTTTCTGTCGACCATGCTTCAAGATAACGCTGAGCCAACCAAGATCGGCCAGAGCCAGCTTTGCCCGCCACCGTCACAAGGTTTGAACCAAAGTTAGTCAAAAGCTGTAAGCGCTCTAGCAGCTCAACTTGAGATTCTAACTCTAATACTCTTAATTCATGAGCCAAACTCATTGGGGATCCCTACTGATAAGATCGATCAGTAAAACGCTTCAGTTGCCTAGAGTTTAGCTAGGCAACCTCACAACCAAATTTAAAGAGTACGGCAGAAATCGATCGCTTGTTTAATGATGTCTTGAGGCACATCAGCAACCACTTCAGCAGTACCAATACTTGTTGGTAATACCAAACGCAACTGACCAGACAGCACTTTTTTATCGCGCATCATGTGCTTCATAAAGTCTTCAAAAGACATGCTTTCTGGCGTATGGATTGGTAGTTTCGCATTCTTGAGTATAGAAATAATTCGCTCAAGTTGCTGCTGAGAGATCAGTCCCTGTAATTGAGCTGTTTTAGCTGCCATTACAGTGCCTGACGACACAGCTTCACCATGTAGCCAATTACCATAGCCTAGTTCTGCTTCAATCGCATGACCAAATGTATGACCTAGGTTCAATAACGCTCTGATTCCTGACTCTTTTTCATCTAGAGCCACCACTTCAGCCTTAATTGCACAACAACGAGCAATCGCGGTAATCAGTGCTTCTTCATCAAGTTGATAAAGTTTCTCTAGATTCTGCTCCAACCAATCAAAGAAGGCTTCATCGTAAATGATGCCGTATTTGATCACCTCAGCAATGCCCGCTGCAAACTCACGCTCTGGAAGCGTTGATAAACAGTTGGTATCGATGATCACAGATTTCGGTTGGTAAAAAGCGCCGATCATATTCTTACCAAGAGGATGGTTTACTGCGGTTTTACCACCAACAGAAGAGTCCACTTGAGAAAGAAGGGTCGTCGGGATTTGAATGAAATCAATACCGCGCTGGTAACAAGAGGCAGCAAAACCGACCAAGTCACCGATAACACCACCTCCTAAAGCAATCACCACCACATCGCGGCTGTAATTTCCTTCAAGCATGTAGCTCATCACTGAATTGAACGTTTCAAGGGTTTTGTACTGTTCACCGTCTGGCAGCTCGAGAAGAGATGTCTGACAGCCGACTTGATCCAATAGCGATAAAATTTTATCAGCATAAAGAGGCGCTACTGTCACATTACTGATAACAACAACTTTCTGCTTACCTGATAAAAAAGAAAGGTACGCCGGGTCTTCAAATAACCCGGCGCCAATAGAGATAGGGTAGCTACGCTCAGCTAGATTGACCGTAATCCGTTCCATGGGTTTGCTCTCCGAAAAAATGAACTTAACGTTCTTCTAGCATTTTTACGATCTGGTTGGCTACCACTTTTGCACTTTGGTCGTCAGTACGAACTGTGTAGTCCGCCACTTCTTCGTATAGTGCGTTGCGAGATACAGCTAGATCTTCTAGCACATCACGCGGGTTGTCTGTTTGAAGTAGAGGGCGTTTCTTGTCGCGGTTAGTGCGAGCAAGTTGCTTTTCAATTGTTGTCTCTAGGTATACAACAATGCCTCGTGCAGATAGACGGTTACGGTTTTCTTTGCTCAACACTGAACCACCACCTGTCGCAAGAACAATACCTTGTTCTTCTGTCAGATCATTGATTACAGATTCTTCGCGCTTACGGAAACCTTCTTCGCCCTCAACATCAAAAACCCATGCGATGTCTGCGCCAGTGCGCTCTTCGATCACAGTGTCAGAGTCTAGAAACTCCATATGAAGTTGGGAAGCTAGGTGTCTACCAATTGTACTTTTGCCGGCGCCCATTGGGCCAACAAGAAAAATATTGCGTTTCTCAGCCATGTTTTTAGCAGTAATTTACAACGTTAATTCAATGACATCGCCACAAGGTAGGTCAGTACAAGTACTGAAATTAAAAGGCCCGTGGCACCGATTCCTCACAGATAATTCGTGATAAGACCCGAAATTATCAAGGTTAGGTGCCACTAATGCAACTTTATTTTTAATCTAATTGTTCATTACTGAATCACAACTTTGGGTGTGACAAAAATAAGTAGTTCACTTTTACCCACATTTTCATAGCTGCGACGGAACAATGCGCCCAAAACTGGCAGGTCCCCCAACAGAGGAACTTTATCCACTGTACTGCTCACGCTGTGCTGAAATATCCCGCCAAGCACGACAGTTTCACCATTATTAACAAGCACTTGCGTACCTATTCTTTGCGTATCAATGGCGACCGCTTCACCGGTTCCAGTTTTTACCACTTGCCCTGGCCTATCTTGAGTCACGCTCAAATCCAATACCAAACGATTATCGGGCGTGATCTGCGGTGTCACCTTAAGACTCAACACGGCTTTCTTAAATGCAACCGACGTAGCGCCACTTGAAGATGACTCTAAGTAAGGAATTTCAGTACCTTGCTCAATATAAGCCGGCTTTTTATTGGTGGTGATTAAGCGTGGACTAGAAATGATTTCAGCTTTTGACTCTTGTTGCAGTGCCGACAGTTCAAGATCGAGTAAGGTATCTGAACCCAGTTTGGCCACCTGAAACGCAATACTCGAGGCGTTCGGCGATGTTGCCCCTAAATTGACGTTGAGATAGTCATCAATCACGCTGCTGCCGCTATCGTCGTCATACGGCGTAATCGCTGATGGGTGGTTACCTTCGATTGAGCCACCAACGGTGAAGCTTCCGTTGGTTGAGGAAACGCCCCAGCGCACGCCAAGCTCATCAAGATTACCCTCAGTAACCGTGACAATACGTGCCTCTATCTGTACCTGCTTCACGGGAATGTCTAACGATTCAATGATGCCTCGGATCACGGCAATGTTTTCTTCCAATTCACGAATGAGCAGTGAGTTGGTGCGCTCATCAATGGTAATCGAACCACGATCGGACAACATGCTGACCGCACCTTCACCTCCAATCATGTCAGCGATGTCGGTGGCTTTAGCAAAGTTAATCTTGATGATTTCCGATTTAAGCTCCCCTAACTCCTCTTCTAAGCGCGATTTCTCTAACGCTTGTTGCTCTCGAAGGTCGAGCTCCGCTTTCGGCGCGACCAAGATAACATTGCCATCAACACGCTTATCCAAGCCTTTAACTTGCAAGATAATGTCGAGAACTTGCTGCCAAGGTACGCCATCTAAGCGTAACGTCAGGTTTCCGGCTACCGAATCAGACACCACGAGATTGAAGTCGTTGTAATCGGCAATCAGTTGCAGGACATTTCGTACCGGGATATCCTGGAAGTTAATCGATATCAGCTTGCCCTCTTTCTCTAGAACGCTTTTTTCTTTGGTCGCTTCATCGAGCACCGGTTTGCTGATCACCACCTCAATAAAGCGCCCCTTTAGGTTGTATTCATACTGATAGTCATTGCTAATCGTCGCTAGAAGCCGAGTGCTTGGTGTCTCTTTATAGACTTCAATGCCTTCAACCAAGGTAGCGAAATCCTTCACATCCAGCAGGTAGAGCTTGTCATCATCAACTTGAGTATTGATTAGCTCGATACTTAACCCTTCCTGAGCTCGTTGAACATCCACCACTGCTGTGCTGGTCGCCAGCTCAATAATGATGACGGCGTCTTTATCCTTATTGACCCTAAAATCAATATTCTCCAATTTGTTCGGTAAGCTCTCGGCATGGCTGAGCACGCTAACAACCAACATCACAGACACAGCAAAACCTTGTAGAGCCTTGCTCACTAATCCACTTATTCCTTTAATCATATTTACATCTCATATCCACATCATGTGACATTGGTTTACTTCAGAGCCAGCCTAACGTTGCGCTTATGCCAACAACCTAAGCCATCTGGAAGAGTTTCATTAATCTGAACGTATTGGCTCGTCACCTTAGTAACTCGGCCATTGTTTAAGCCGATAAACTGGCCTTTCTTGACGTTTACCACGTTGCCTTTGGGTGTTTGCACTAAGCCAAACACGCTTGAGCCACTGCCCATCACGCCTCTTAAACGAAGCTTACTCAGCGGGTACTTCTCTAACTTGCCATTACGAGAACGGGCGCTGGGTTGCCAACAGTCTTTCTTAACCAAGGGTTGGTTTTGCACAATGGCTTCTTTAGGCAGTTCAAAGGGAGGACGCAAAGATCGGCGCTGATAAGTCGCCGCCGTGAATTCAGTTGCTGGGACAAGTTGCTCGACATCTTTTCTCGCCTTGGCTTCAACCTGCGCCACAAAATCTTGCAGTGAGTCTTGATTAGCTTTGCAGCCTGACAACGCAAGCATCAATACGATTGAGTAAAACGCGCTATTGGGTTTCATCATTAACCTCCGATTTAAACTGGTAGGTATAAGCTCGAACCCTAAAGTGCAGAGTGCTACTTTCTTGGCTAACTCGCTGCCAGTTCACATCATCAAAGCTAATGATGCGCGGCAGCTTAGCGATGGCAGCCGAAAAGTCACCAATCTCATGGTAGTCACCCGTCAGCTCGATATTGAGCGGTAAACGATAGAGAAACTCCTTGTTCTGTTTTTGTCCCCAATCGATTCGAGTAAAGGTCAGCGAATTATCCAAGCCGAGTTCATTCACAGACGCCAACATACTTGCTAGCTCTTTTTGAACAGGCAGCTGCTCTAACAGGTAATCGTAGCGACTGGTTAGTTCATCCAGCTGACTCTGCAATTTAGGCAAGGCTGCAACCTTGTTGGCCTTTATTCGCAAGGTCGTCTTTAAGGTTTGTTCTTGTTGCTTCATCTGTTGCAGTTCATCGTCGAGTGGCAACACATAAAGCCAAGTGCCTACACCTTGGATTAACACTATCAACACCAGAATCACGAGAAGCTGAGGCAGCAATGGCCATTCGGTGATATCATCAACATCGAGATCTTGCAAGCTCATCCTATTTTGAAGGTTAGCCATGATGTGCCTCCTTCTCTTTTCTGCTCGCGGTTGTGTTTTCTAAAGAGACAGGGCTAAACACAAAAGAGACCTTGAAGGTCTGAAACTCTTTATTGAAGCGCTTGCGGTTATGAACGATAGAGTGCATCTCGACCCCTTTCAAAGAATCTGAACGTTCGAGGTTGTCCAACATGGTGGCGAGACGAGCAGTGCTGTCGCTGATGCCCGACATTTCAATCTCCTGACCATTCATCTTTATCTTGTCGACATAGACACCCTCTGGAATCAGCTCCGGCATCAAGTTCATGAAGTCGGTGGTCTTATTACGGCCAAGCTGCAGCGACTCAACCACATCAAGTCGAGTCAGAATGGCTTTGTGTTCTTGCTCTGCGACTTTTAACGACTGAATTTGTCGGTCGAGCTCAGCAATGTACTGATTGAGGTAATTGAGGCGAGCTTGCTGCTTGGCTTGTTGATCGTGAAAATAGTGACCAACCGCCCATTGCCCTATAAGCGCAATGATGACGCCAAGAATGACCAGATGGATAAAACGCTTCTTGTGCTGAGCACGAATCTCATCACGCCACGGCAGCAGGTTAATTTGATGCAACATGCTTCTCTCCCTGCCACTTGAGCCCACTCATCGCCATACCCGCCGCGATACCAAAGTGTTGCCAGTCAATCGGCAGTCGGCGTCTCTTGGCGACCTTATTCTCAAATAAAGACAAAGGATTCAATGACTCGCAGCTCAACTGAAAATGGCGTTCTAGCTCTTCGGTTACCATAGGGATGCTGGCGCCCTCGCCCATCAACCAAATCCCTGAGATAGGTTGCTGCGCATTTCCCGATGAATAGAGCTGCAATTGACGCTTGAGCTTCTCAATCAGGTTAACAATGAATTGATGTGTCTCTTCCATAGTACCGAACACGCTCTCGATATCACTCGGGTCATCTGAGCTGCGAAGATCTTGAGTGCCAAAGGCGATGTCTTTATAGAAAGGCGCCGAATTCTGCGGGATAACCCCTAGCGAGGTTTGGTCGATTCCAACATCCACTAGCAACCAGTTTTTCTTATCGGGATACAGGCGCGAGGCCAATTGCCAGATATTAAGTAGCCCATGCGCCTGTGTATCCACCACCACAGGTTTGAAGCCAGCCTTGGTTAATGCATCCGCTCGGCTATCCACAACTTCTTTACGAGTGGCGTATACCTGATAACTGCTTGTCGAACCTTTACCAAATCGTTTGTCTTCCAGCTTTACAAAATCTAAACTCAGCTCCTCGATAGGAAAGGGAGATTGATGGGCGAAGGTTTGATAGATAGAAAACTCTTTTTCTCTGTCTTCTAACTCACTCTCTATTTGCAGTACTTTGCTGATCACCGTGTTATCAGGTACCGAAATGGCGACGTTGCGACAGCCAAAAGGCAGTCCTTTCCTAAGTTCTTTAAGTTTCTTAACAGTTTTCTGATACTCCAAAGTATGGTTAGCTGTAAAAATGTCGTCCGAAATCGGCAGCTCTTTGTATCCCACTAGGGCATACAACTCCCCCACGGGTTTTAGTACCACGGCTTTGATGCTGTGATGATTTATATCTATACCTGTAATTAATGATGAACCCATGTGACCTAGCTCCTGAAGTGCCAAGCATTTCGTTGATTATCTAGGGGTTGTGATTATTAGTTAAATAAGCGTTAATAAACGAAAGCTAAGTTTTTAGCCTAGAGTACAAGGGTTTGCTGCTTATCAGCCTTAACTAATCAGGGATTATCCGGTGAAGTTCATAAAGCGATTATTCATATTTACATTGATTTGCATGATTCTTGGAGTCAGTACAATTTTCGGGTTTTATTTTTACGTAAAACCAGAGTTGCCTGATGTTGCCACTTTGCGCGACGTAGAACTCCAAACGCCGATGCAAGTCTTCAGTCAAGACGGTAAGCTGATCTCTCAATTTGGTGAAAAGCGTCGTAATCCAGTCACTTATGACGAGATTCCTCGCCACTTAGTTGAGGCTCTGATTGCCACCGAAGATAGCCGTTTCTATGAACACCCAGGTATTGACCCAATCGGTATCACACGTGCAGCACTCGTGGTTGCAATGTCGGGTTCAGCCAAACAAGGTGCTAGTACCATTACTCAGCAGCTTGCGCGTAACTTCTTCTTATCTAATGAGAAAAAGATTATGCGTAAGATCAAAGAGATCTTCATTGCGATCCACATTGAGCAACTTCTTAGTAAAGAAGAGATCATGGAGCTTTACGTCAACAAGATCTTCCTTGGTCACCGTTCGTATGGTTTTGGCGCGGCAGCACGTGTTTACTTCGGTAAAGATCTTCCTGATCTCACGCTGAGTGAAATTGCGACCCTTGCGGGTATGCCAAAAGCACCTTCGACAATGAACCCTATTTACTCTGTTGAGCGCGCGACTAACCGTCGTAACGTTGTATTGCGTCGTATGTTAGACGAGAAATACATCACTCAAGCAGAGTTCGATGACGCTCGTAGCGAAGAGCTTATCTCGAAATACCACGGTGCAGAGATCGAACTGAGCGCGCCATATGTTGCTGAAGTTGCACGTGCTTGGATGGTGGAACGCTATGGTGAAGAAGCTTATACATCAGGCATGAAGGTCTACACGACCGTTGATTCGAAACTGCAAAAAGCAGCGAACCAAGCCGCAATTAAGAACCTACTTGGCTACGATGAGCGTCACGGCTACCGTGGTGCTGAAAAAGTATTGTGGCAGACTGCGCAATCAGCGTGGGATCAAGAACAAATCGTTAAACACCTTAAGTCTCAACCAACCTATGGTGACCTAGTCCCTGCTGTTGTTACCGCGGTTGATTCGAAAAGTGCTCAAATTTGGGTTAAGAACCAAGGTGAAGGCACTATCGAATGGCAAGGCATGAACTGGGCGCGTAAATTCCTAACGGATAACCGCCAAGGACCAGCGCCTTCTCAAGCGAAAGAAATTCTGGCGGTTGGTGAACAAATCTGGGTTCGCCATGAAGCCGTTACCGGCGATGAAGTCTCTGAAGAGCCGACAGAAGAGTCAGCGACTGCAGAATCAGAAACACCGATTGTATGGCGACTAAGCCAAGTACCGAATGCGAACACAGCATTTGTTGCAATGAACCCGAACAACGGCGCGGTATTGTCGATGGTCGGTGGCTTTAACTTTGTCCACAACAAGTTCAACCGTGCAACGCAATCTATTCGTCAGGTGGGTTCTGGTATCAAACCCTTTATCTACTCAGCAGCGATTGAGAAAGGCTTAACGCTAGCCTCACTGATCAACGATGCACCGATTAACCAATGGGATAAGAGCCAAGGTACCGCATGGCGACCAAAGAACTCGCCACCGACTTACGTGGGTCCAACTCGTTTACGTATTGGCTTAGCTCAGTCTAAAAACGTAATGGCGGTACGTGTACTGCGCGAAGTAGGTCTAGATGATACTCGTAACTACCTAACTCGATTTGGCTTTGATATTGATGAAGTTCCGCGCTCTGAAACCATTGCTCTGGGTGCGGGTAGCTTAACGCCAATGAAAGTAGCTCAAGGTTACTCAGTATTCGCTAATGGCGGCTACTACGTTGAACCTTTCTACATCAGCCGCATTGAGACACCATTTGGTGAGACTGAATTTGAAGCGACACCAAAAGTAGTTTGTAAAGACGATTGCCCACAGCAAATGACCTCAGACCCAATGGCTGATGAGTTTGCAGAGCAAGATGTGGATGCCAAAGTACAATACGCACCTCAAGTTATCTCTGAACAGAACGCATTCCTTGTTCGTGAAATGATGTACAGCAACATCTGGGGTGGCGGTGATTGGAGCGCAGGTACGGGTTGGAACGGTACAGGTTGGCGTGCACAGCCGTTGAAGCGTCGTGACATTGGCGGAAAAACGGGTACCACCAACGATTCGAAAGATACTTGGTACAGCGGTTACGGCCCTGGCATGGTTGCAACGGTATGGGTTGGTTTTGATAACCACAACCGCAACCTAGGCAGAACCAAAGCGAACTCAAATCTTGGTAAGAACCAAATTACGGGTGCAGAAGCTGGCGCGAAAACAGCAGAACCTGCATGGGTTGATTTCATGGGTACGGCGTTAGCGGGTGTTCCTGCTGAGCGTAAAGAGATTCCTGAGAACATCGTCCGTGTTCGTATCGACCGTGAAACTGGCTTACTGACCAACAAGTTCGATAGCTCATCAATGTTCGAGTACTTCGAGAAAGGCACAGAGCCAACCGAGTACATCACTGAACGTTTCAATGATGACATCTACTCAACCTCATCAGGTGAAGCAGTAGAAGAACTGTTCTAACTAAGGTTTGTAGAACCTAGTAACATGAACCAACAAAAAGGGTTGATATGCATTCATATCAACCCTTTTTTTATATCTATATCTGACCAGACTAGGCTCTAAATTCAAGCGCTAAGCCGTCTTCTCCAGTTGAGTTCGAATCGTCTCAGCCAATTGCTCGAAACGTCCCTTCAATGGAGAGCCCGGACGGTAGGCAACAACAATGCGACGTGAAGGTGTTGGATTCACAGCAGGTACGTAACACACACCGTCTTTCTGCTTCTCTTTCGGCACCGATAGCTGAGGAAGCAAGGTAATCCCCGCCCCCGCCGCGACCATGTTACGCAGCGTTTCTAAGCTGGTTGCCTTAAAGCGCTCATCATCTTTGGCGCCCGCAGCAAAACAGAAGCCCAAGGCTTGGTCTCTCAAACAGTGACCGTCACCTAGCGCAAGTACGGTTTGTCCATTTAGCTGCAGCATATCGACAGTGTCTTGCTGAGCCCACTCGTGGTCACATGGAACGGCAACACTTAACGGCTCGTCATACACATCGATCTCTTTGAACACCGCCGTTTCATCAACCGCAGCCAGTACTAAGCAATCAAGCTTGCCATCTTCAAGTTGGCTCACTAACTGATGGGTCTGAGCTTCATGCAGGTAAAGCTCAAGATCTGGGAAGCTCTCTTTTAGATGAGGAACAATCTTAGGCAAGATGTAAGGACCCACGGTTGGAATAAAACCAATGTGCATTGGCCCCGTCATCGCTTCACCGTGTCCACTCGCCATATCTTTAAAAGTTTTCACTTCATTGAGAATACGCTTGGCTTGTTCAACAAGTTGTAACCCTGATTCTGTAAATATTACCTTCCTTGGACTACGCTCGGTTAACTGAAGTCCAATTTCATCTTCGAGTTTGCGTATTTGACCGCTTAGTGTCGGCTGACTGACAAAGCACGCTTCTGCCGCTTTTCGGAAGTGTTTATGCTCTGCGAGCGCCACCAAGTATTCAAAGTCACGAATATTCATGATCAGTCTCTTACCTCAGGTTTTAATAAGAACAAGGGGTTTCATAGAAACATTTAAAAGAAAAATGCTCTTGATAGAATTTACCTATCAAAACCATAACATCAAACGATTAGAGCTATCAAAGAATTTATCTAATAATGGGCTCAACAAAACGAAACAGAGCAACGAAAAACGTTAAGCTCTAATAGAACAAAATTAAAAATACTATTTAAGGAAATCAATATGTTTGCATCTAAAGAAGGTCAATCAATCCCTCAAGTAACATTCCCAACTCGCCAAGGCGATGCATGGGTTAACGTAACGACAGAAGAGCTTTTCAAAGACAAGACAGTTATCGTATTTAGCCTACCAGGTGCGTTTACTCCAACATGTTCTTCAAGCCACCTACCTCGTTACAACGAACTACATTCAGTGTTCAAAGAAAACGGCGTTGATGACATCCTTTGTGTTTCTGTAAACGACACGTTCGTAATGAACGCATGGAAAGCAGACCAAGAAGCGGAAAACATCACATTCATCCCTGATGGTAACGGTGATTTCACAGACGGCATGGGTATGCTAGTTGAGAAAAACGACATCGGCTTCGGCAAACGTTCGTGGCGCTACAGCATGCTGGTTAAAAACGGCGTGGTAGAAAAAATGTTCATCGAAGAAGACGTACCAGGCGACCCGTTCAAGGTTTCTGATGCAGACACTATGCTGAACTACCTTGCTCCTGAGCACAAAGAGCAAGAGTCAATCACAGTATTCACTAAGCCAGGCTGTCCTTTCTGTATGAAAGCAAAACAGAACCTAATCGACAAAGGTCTGAACTACGAAGAAGTGGTTCTAGGTAAAGATGCAACAACAGTAAGCCTACGTGCAATCTCTGGTCGCACTACCGTTCCTCAAGTATTCATCGGTGGCAAACACATCGGTGGTAGTGAAGAACTAGAAACTTTCCTAGGCTAATCGCTTCATCGCCGATATAGGCTTAGAAGTATCAGCTAACCCACCCTCTTGTGGGTTAGCTATTCCAAACACTCTTATCTGAGTTTTGGGAAAAAGAATATAGCTGGTGACTCGCCTGTCTTTTACTAACCTATAGTTAGCAATAAAAGCAGAGTCACAAGCTAAACCTAATAAAACAGAATCACAAAACTGACCCGTTATCCTGACTCTCAAAAAAATCACCAGAGTTGGAGGGGTTCGTTCAAACTAAATTCAGCCATTGCGAGAAAATTATTATGAAACAAGTCAATGTAGATGTAGCAGTTATCGGGGGCGGTACGGCAGGTCTAGGTTCTTACCGCGCTGCAAAAGCACACACTGGCAGTGTCGTGATGATTGAAGGCGGCCCTTACGGTACTACCTGTGCTCGCGTTGGTTGTATGCCATCTAAACTGCTTATTGCAGCTGCAGAAAGCGTACACCAAATCGAGAAAGCTCCGGCTTTTGGCGTTCACCCACAAGGCGATATCGTGATTAACGGTCGTGAAGTGATGGAGCGAGTGAAGTTTGAGCGTGACCGTTTTGTTGGTTTTGTTTTAGAAGGCGTTGATGAAATCCCAGAGCAAGACAAGATCTCTGGTTACGCAAAATTCTTAGACGATAACACGCTACAAATTGATGACCACACGGTTGTCACCGCTAAGCGTATTGTTATCGCGACCGGTTCTCGCCCTGCATACCCTGCCGTTTGGAATGAACTTGGCGATCGCCTGATCATTAACGACGACGTGTTCAGCTGGGATGATTTACCAGAATCGGTTGCGGTATTTGGCCCTGGTGTTATTGGTCTTGAGCTTGGTCAGTCACTGCACCGCTTAGGTGTGAAGACCAAACTGTTCGGTTTGGGTGGTCAAGTTGGCCCAGTAACTGATCCAGAGATCATGGCTTATGCAGATAAAGCTTTCAATGAAGAGTTCTATCTCGATGCCGACGTGAAAATCGAAAGCATGAAGCGCATTACCACTGAATCGGGTGAGCCATGTGTCGAAATCCAGTTCATCAATAAACAAGGTGAATTAGAAACTAACGTCGTTGAATACGTACTAGCAGCAACAGGTCGTCGCCCTAACACTGACAAGCTTGGCTTAGAGAATACCTCTCTAGAGCTTGATGAACGTGGTGTGCCAATCGCAGACCACTACACGCTACAAACATCACTACCATCAATATTTATCGCTGGTGATGCGAGTAACCAACTGCCTCTACTGCATGAAGCAGCAGACCAAGCTCGTATTTCGGGTGACAATGCAGGTCGCTTCCCAGAGATTCGTGCAGGCCTACGCCGCTCTAAAATCTCGGCAGTATTCTCTGACCCGCAAATCGCGATGGTTGGTGAAACCTACAAAGAGATCACCACACGCTTAGGCACATGTGGCTGTTTCGCAACGGGTGAAGTGTCTTTCGAAAACCAAGGTCGTTCACGAGTGATGCTTCGCAACAAAGGTATTCTGCACGTATACGGCGAGCAAGGCACAGGCCGCTTCCTTGGTGCTGAGATGATGGGACCAAACGCAGAACACTTGGCTCACTTATTAGCATGGGCACACCAGAACAAGATGACGGTTTCTGAGATGCTAGACATGCCGTTCTACCACCCAGTAATCGAAGAGGGTGTACGAACTGCCCTACGTGACCTGAATGCGAAACTGCACCTAGGCCCAGAGATGGTGAAACACTGCCTAGATTGTGGCCCTGGTTGTTAATCTCAGACTAGCGCCAGTCAATTAGCAGTTAACAAACGTTAGATACTAAAAAGGAAAGCCATTGGCTTTCCTTTTTGTTTTTGGCAACGAGTAAACTATAGATTCCCGATTACGCTCCTTCGTCGCTCTCGGGAATGACAGCAATTTTCATACACGTCTAGGCGAAGCTAACCAGAATAACGGTGCTTTTCAAAACGCGTCTAAACTGAAGCAAATCAAAGTGACGCATCAGCTAAACCAAAACTAAACTCGTCATTCCAGAACCGAGGGACGAGGTATCTGGAATCTCTTGAAGCCATTGCGTCACTAAAAGCTTTAAGCAATTACTTCTCAGCAGCAATCACAGAGATCTCAACAAGTAGCGCTTCGCGAGCCATGTCGCCTGTCACACATGCGCGAGCTGGAGCGTGACCTTCTGGTACCCATGCATCCCACACTGCATTCATTTCTTGGAAGTCTTTCATGTCTTTCAAGTAAATCGTTACTGACAGCATGTGCTCTTTGTCGCTGCCTGCTTGCTCAAGTAGCGCTTCTACTTTATCTAACATGGTTTGAGTTTGTTCAGTGATGTCTTTAGTTGCATCAGCACAAACTTGGCCACATAGGTAGATAGTACCGTTGTGTTTAACAATACGGCTCATACGTTGCTTGGTTTCTTGGCGATCAATCATCGACTTTCTCTCTCTGTGTCACCGTGATCCAATATCTTGTGACGTGTTATTATCAGGGCAACAAGCATAACGCGAATCAAACCCAAGATGACATGCATTCATTGCAATAAAAGTGAAAAAATCCGTAACAAACTCGGTCGCTGCCAGCGTTGCATGAATCAGCTGATGGTGTTGTCGATTTTGAGTTGGGGAGTATGGTGGCTGTTTTTCAGAGAAGACCCAAAAACCATCAATGCCATCGCGTTGATGATGGCCGCTTTCGCGTTCAGTGGCTTGCTGTCGTTGCATTGGGTCATGAAGTTTGTGGTGCTACCGTTAAAGGGCAAAAAACGTTAGCTGGAAGTCTTTATTGGATAAAGAGTAGTGATTAGAGACAGGGCTAAACAATCCGATAATTCATCATAATTTTCGAGCTATTGTCATTTCCCGAACAGCAGATAGAAAAAAGCCCCAGAACCAATCGATTCTAGGGCTTTCTTAGAAAATTCTAAGAAAAAGCAGTGGTACTTTAATAGACCGGGCTTTTCTTAGTTTGTTCCCAAAAAAGATCAGATTTTTGATCTTTTTTTTAGGAGCTATAAAATCAATGCCTTATGCAACATTAACCTTAGCAATTATCTGCTCTACCAAGTTCACTTCCAATGCCACTTCATCACACGCATGTTGACGAGGACACTGGTCACAATCTTTCAGTACCTTCTCAGGCAGCAGAGATTTCGATGTTGGTAAGAAATCATGCTTCATAAAGAACTCTGGAGTACGAGTCAGCACAAACACCTTCTTGATGGCCATTTGTCGCGCTTTCTCAACCAAGTGCTGCACAATTGCGGTACCCTGCCCTTGACCTTGCCAGCCAGCTTCGACACCCAGTGAACGGATTTCCGCTAGGCCAGAGTCATACACATAGAGTGATGCACAACCTGTCACCTCACCATGATGCTCTGCGACCGCAAACGAGCCAATATCACGCACCAGTTCATTACGAGAACGAGGTAGGTTTTCACCCATGTTCGCCCAGTAAGCGACCATACCTTCCAACGCTTCAATATCGGTCAGACGAGCAGGACGAACCTTGACGATGGACGTATCACGCTGTGATAAACGTTTCTCAGCTTGGTCAACCGCGTAAGCCACTTGCTGTGGAGATACACCGCCTAGCGCGCTACGTTTTTCAAGACACGATTCAATGGTCAGGATGTCATACACATCTTCCTCAATCACCTCAGAGAACTCTTTCATCTCTGCGATGGTTAATTCTTCTAATGCACAGCCTTTAGCAATCGCCGCCACTACCGTCACACCAACAATATGGTGAGCTTCACGGAAAGGAATCCCTTTCGCTACTAGGTAATCAGCCAATTCAGTTGAGTTCGCGTAGCCTTGTTTCGCGGCTTCAAGTGTACGTTCGCCGTTCACTTTAATGCCGTCAAAACAGAGTGCTGCCATTTCCATACAATCATTCCAAGTATCTAAAGCGTCGAACAGACCTTCTTTATCTTCTTGCATGTCTTTGTTGTACGCCAAAGGCAGAGCTTTTACTGTCATCATCATTGCCGCTAATGAACCGTAAACACGGCCAGTTTTGCCACGGATAAGCTCTAGCGCATCTGGGTTTTTCTTTTGTGGCATCAGAGATGAACCTGACGTCACGGTATCCGCTAACTCGATGAAGTTTGATTCACCTGAGTTGTAGAAAATCATATCTTCTGCAAGACGCGAAAGGTGAAGCATAGAGATAGAAGCAATCGACATTAGCTCCATCACATGGTCGCGGTCAGAAACTGAATCTAGAGAGTTGCGCGTTGCACGACGGAAACCTAAGTTGTGAGCTAACTCTTCACGGTCCATCGGGTAAGCTGTTCCAGCAAGGGCACCAGAACCCAGCGGACATGTGTCTAGACGCTTAATCGCATCATTCAAACGTGAATAATCACGCTCAAGCATTTCAACGTAAGCCAAGCACCAGTGAGCAAAAGTTACCGGCTGAGCACGTTGTAAGTGAGTGTAGCCAGGAAGCACGGTTTCTTGATGCTGAGAAGCAACGTTCACCATTTGGCTTTGTAGGCGATCCAATGCCAGTAGCAGTTGGTTACCTTGCTGACGACACCATAGTTTCAGGTCTGTCGCCACTTGGTCGTTACGAGAACGGCCAGTGTGAAGTTTTTTGCCCAAGTCACCGACTTTGCCGATAAGTTGCTGCTCAACCCAGCTGTGAATATCTTCTGCATCAGAACGTAGAATCTGTTCAGGATCTTCCATCACCTCAAGTTTTAGCTCATTCAGCGCTAACTCAAGCTTCTGTTGCTCTTCTTCTGTTAATACGTTGACCGACAGTAGAGCTTTAGACCAGGCAATTGAGCCCACAATGTCTTGCTCAGCCAATCGGTAATCAAAACGAAGAGAATCGTTAAAATCTTTGAACCGGGTGTCTGCTGCTTGGGTAAATCTACCGCCCCATAATGCCATTGTGTATCTCCTAATTGCACAGTGCTCACTGTTTTTGCAAATGATAATTCTGATTAAGATTCAGTATTTTTCTGATGGTTTAAACTTACGGCAATTCAAAATGAAAATAAAGTATTAATTCATTATTTTCACATATTTATTCACCAACAGTTCAATCCATTGATTATTTTTAGCGTGGAGCGCGAATTATATGCCATCCGATAGGAAAAACCGAAGCTGATTTATTAGGCAAATAGAAAGTAAAAAGCCCACTCACTAATCAATAGTGAATGGGCTTTGCATAATAATGTCTGTTTACTAACCTTCAATCTTTCATCAAAGGCTAGCTCACTAACTCATTGTTAGGATTACTTTTGGCTATTCAAAGCACGGATACGGCTTGATAGCGAGTAAAGGCGGATGAAGCCTTCAGCATGGCTTTGGTCGTAAACTTCATCTTCACCAAAGGTTGCAAACTCTTCTGAGTACAGGCTGTTGTCAGAACGCTTCTGAGTCACCGTTGCATGGCCTTTGTAAAGCTTGATAACCACTTCACCATTCACGTCTTGTGCTAGCTCTTCTGTCGCGGCAAGGATTGACTTACATAGTGGAGTGAACCAACGACCATCGTATACAAGGTGAGAAGCCTTAACACCGAGCTCTTCACGGAATTCGAATGCCGCTTTATCAAGAACCAGTTGCTCTACTGCACGCAGTGCTTCCATCATGATTGTGCCACCCGGAGTTTCGTAACAACCACGAGACTTCATGCCAACAAGACGGTTCTCTACGATATCGATACGACCAACACCGTGCTTAGCACCTTTCTCGTTTAGGTAAACCAGTGCGTTGTATGGCGTCATTGTTTCGCCATCAACCGCAACCACTTCGCCTTTTTCAACTTTAAGCGTCACTGTTTCAGATTCGTTTGGCGCTTGCTCAGGGTCTACAGTCCAAGCCCAGCAATCTTCGTTAGGTGCATTCCATGTGTTTTCTAGAACGCCGCCTTCTGTTGAGATGTGCCATGCGTTTGCATCACGCGAGTAAATCTTAGTAAGAGAAGCCGTACAAGGGATGTTACGCTCAGCCAGGTAATCTAGACACTCTTCACGACTCACTAGATCCCATTCACGCCATGGTGCAATTACGTGTAGATCAGGTGCTAGTGCAGCAAATGCGCCTTCAAAACGAACTTGGTCATTACCTTTACCAGTACAGCCGTGACACAGTGCGTCTGCACCTACTTTACGTGCGACTTCAACCTGTGCTTTCGCGATGATTGGACGCGCCATCGACGTACCTAGTAGGTATTTACCTTCGTAGTAAGCGCCCGTTTTCAGCGTTGGGTAGATGTAGTCAGCAACCATCTCTTCTTTAAGGTCTGCGATGTAACACTCAGATGCACCAGAAGCTTTTGCTTTCTCTTCGATACCAATCAACTCTTCGTCGCCTTGACCAACATCCGCAACAAACGCAACCACTTCACAGTCATAGTTCTCTTTCAACCATGGAATGATTACTGATGTGTCTAGACCGCCAGAGTAGGCTACTACAACTTTCTTTACGTTAACTTTGCTCATTTTCTTTCTCCTAGTTTCCATACTGCACATGGCGGTCAGCGTTGGAAATGACTTCATAATTATATGTTTATTTAATTTGTCTAAATTCTTTAAGTAGTGACTCGTTGTGAAACCTACTGAGGTAAAAACTGTGTTCCTATGCTTTTACCTGAAAACAGTTGTGTTAGCTTTTCTGGGTATCGCCAAGTGGCAACTTCGATTGGTCGTCCAAGGTCGTTAGCGGCTTCTAGTGCGGCTTGAACCTTAACGATCATGCCGTCGGTAATCACTTTGCCTGTAATAAGGTCATCGGCTTGCTGTTGATTAAGACTTGGAATGAGGTGGCCTTTGCCATCCAACACACCACTTACATCAGAAAGCAGTACCAGTTCAGCATCAAGTGCGCCCGCAACGGCAACCGCAGCTTGGTCGGCATTGACGTTCATCAGTTGACCTTGCTCAGTAAGACCAATTGAGCTAATGATTGGCAGTGCGCCCGCATTAAGAATCGCTTGCAGAACGGTTGAGTCGCCCGGCTCCGCTTTTCCTACCGCGCCCAGTTCAGGGTTCAGTTCGCTCACTTTGCATAAACCACCGTCTGCTAGGCTTAAACCAACGGCATTGATACCGTCTTTAATTGCCTGACCTTGAAGTAGTTTGTTGGCCGTGCCCGCTAGTGCACCAGCGATCACAGGGATCTGATCATAAGGAGTAACACGTAGCCCTTCTTTCTTAACGGTTTCTAGATTCAACTTATTCATCAAATCATCAACAAGGTAACCGCCACCGTGAACAATCACGATTGGTCGTTGTGCCTGTTGTTGGTAAGCAGAGATAGCACCAAATAACTTGCTAAGTGTTTCACCACAAGATAGCGCTGCGCCACCTAACTTTATGATTAATGGTTGATTATTAAGGCTCATATCTAGATTTCCTTACACTAACGCAGTTAATGGCGCAAAACCATAACGTAAATTTAAACACTGCATCGCTTGGCTAGATGCACCCTTTAATAAGTTATCAATCGCTGAAACAACGATGATGTGTTGACCTTGAACCTTCCAACCTAAGTCGCAGAAAGGTGTCTGTTCTACATCTTGAATTCTTGGCAGTGTCTCTTCGAGTAGTCTCACTGCTGGTTTACCTTGGTAAGCTTGTTCAAAGGCATCTTGTATCTGTTGTTCTGTCACGCCTTCAGCCAGTTTCATGGTGATGGTCGCTAAAATACCGCGCTTAAAGTTGCCGAGGTGTGGAGTGAAAATCACATCACATCCTAAATGTGCAGCCATTTCAGGTTGATGACGGTGATTGAAGACGCCATAAGCTTGCAGGCTTACTTCGCAGAAGCTGTTAACCATCGTCGTCTTGCGGCCTGCACCAGTCACACCGCTAGTCGCGTTAATCACTGGCCATTGGTTTTCATCCAGTAACTTGGCCTCAACCAAAGGTTTAATCGCCAGTTGTGATGCCGTTGGGTAACAACCCGCGACAGCGACAAGCTGAGCTTCTTTAATTTCTTGTTCGTTCCATTCCGCTAAACCGTAAGCCGCTTTGTCTAGCCATTGTTCGTGTTGATGTTCAAAACCGTAAAACTCTTGATAGAAGTTTTCGCCTTTAACTCTGAATGCTCCCGATAGGTCGAAGACTTGGCAATCGTTCTCTAGAAAGATTGGCGCTAGGTCGTGACTAACCTCGTGTGCCGTTGCTAAGAAAATCACATCAGACTGTTTAGCTACTTCTTCCGGATTTGTTAAAGGTTGTACTGGCATATCAATCAAACCAGCTAACTTACCGTGCAGTGCCGCAATAGGTTTACCTGCGTCTACACTATTGGCTGAGACATATAAACCTGATAGCGTGAGCTCAGGGTGTCTGTTTATCATTAGAGCCAGTTCTGCTCCTGTGTAGCCGCTTGCGCCAATGATCGTGGTTTTCAACATCTCAACACATCCATTTTTGAGGTAAGTTACATTTCAAATTTGACTATTCATACTTAATTTTTAGCTTTATTTGATTTCTTATGCATTAAATATGATTTAATATGTGTTTTACCGACTTATGGTTTTCCTGTCAATAGTAGAAGTGAAGTTATTATGCAATTACCGAGTTTTCTTGAGGTCTACAAAGGCCTAATTTCCACAGACTCTATTAGCTCGACCGATCCAAGCTGGGATCATGGCAACGAGAAAGTGATCGAAAAAATGGCTCAATGGTTTAAAGACGTAGGCTTTAGCGTTGAAGTCGTGGAAGTCGAACCCGGCAAGCATAATATGGTCGCTAAGATGGGATCGGGCGAAGGTGGCTTGCTACTCGCAGGACACAGCGACACAGTGCCATTTGATGAAGGACGTTGGAACTTCGACCCTCACGCACTAACAGAACACAACAATCGCTTCTATGGATTAGGCACAGCCGATATGAAAGGCTTTTTCGCTTTCGTTTATGAAGCGGCAAAGAAGATGGATTGGAGCAAACAGACCAAGCCGCTATATGTATTGGCAACCTGTGACGAAGAGACCACCATGCTGGGTGCGCGTCATTTCACTGAAAATGCACCGTTTAAACCGGATTACTGCATTATTGGTGAGCCAACCAGCCTTGTGCCGATTCGTGGCCATAAAGGCCATGTTGCTAACGCTGTGCGAGTAACGGGTAAATCAGGTCACTCTTCTGATCCTGCATTAGGTGTCAACGCCATCGAGATCATGCATGAAGTGTTGTTCGCTTTAATGCAACTGCGTGACAAGCTAGTCAAAGAGTATCACCACCCGGGTTTCGCAATTCCAAGCCCCACTCTAAACCTTGGCCATATCCACGGTGGCGACAGTGCCAACCGTATCTGTGGTTGCTGTGAGCTGCACTATGATGTGCGTCCTTTGCCAGGTATCAGCCTAGATGGCTTGGATAACATGCTGCGCAGCGCACTCAAAGAAGTAGAAGCAAAATGGCCGGGCAGAATTGAGATTACGCCACTGCACGAACCTATCCCGGGTTACGAGTGCCAACATGACCATCCATTTATCGGTGGCATGGAATCAGTTTGCGAAACTGAATCACAAACCGTGAACTACTGTACAGAAGCACCTTTCCTTCAAGAACTTTGCCCAACCTTAGTGCTGGGTCCAGGCTCAATCGACCAAGCTCACCAACCAGATGAGTTCCTAAGCTTCGATTTTATCGATCCAACGATTGATGTTCTGAGTAAGTCGATCCGCAAATATTGTTTCTAGTTATTACTTTTCTTCCAATATTTTCGTATAAAAGCTACCCGAAAAGGTGGCTTTTATTCTGTTATCCCAGACACAGCCTGATCTTGTAATTAAATTTCACTTTAATTCCGAACTATTGGGAAATTTACTTCTCCCGCATTTCGAAAACTAATAATTGCAAACTTAGAATGCTTTATTTGACTAGATACAGCACTTTTCGCTAGATTGTGTACTTAACAAGGAACAATGGATGTAATTTTTTTACGAGGCAGGATGACAATGAACGAGAAATACGCCGCTCTCAAGAGTAACGTAAGCATGCTGGGACGCTTGCTAGGTAACACAATCCAAGATGCACATGGTGACGTTATCTTAGAGAAAGTGGAGACTATCCGTAAACTTTCCAAATCCGCCCGCGCAGGCAACAAAGCTGACCGTGACAGCCTAGTTGAAGAAATCAAAAACCTGCCGAACGAACAACTCACTCCTGTTGCTCGTGCATTTAACCAATTTCTCAACCTCACCAACATGGCAGAGCAGTACCACACCATCTCTCGCCACTGTGAGGAGCATGTTTGTGAACCAGACGTGCTGCAATCTCTATTTTCCAAATTAAACCAGAATGACATCAGCAAGCTAGACGCGGCTCAAGCCGTTCGCGACCTGAACATTGAACTCGTTCTGACTGCACACCCAACAGAAATCACTCGTCGCACCATGATCAACAAGCTAGTTAAGATCAACGAGTGTCTGTCTAAATTAGAATTAAGCGACCTATCACACAAAGAGCGCGTGAAAACCGAACGCCGCCTAGAGCAACTGATCGCTCAAGGTTGGCACTCAGATGTGATTCGTCAACAACGCCCAACGCCACTTGATGAAGCTAAGTGGGGCTTTGCGGTTGTAGAAAACTCTCTATGGGAAGCCGTTCCTGACTTCCTACGTGAAATGGATGGCCGATTAAAAGGTTATCTTGGTGAAGGCCTGCCGATCGATGCACGCCCAGTACACTTCTCATCTTGGATGGGCGGTGACCGCGATGGCAACCCATTCGTAACGCACACCATCACTAAGGAAGTTCTGCGCCTATCTCGTTGGAAAGCTGCCGATCTTTACTTAGGCGACGTAAACGAGCTGATTACCGAACTGTCGATGACTAAGTGTAATGATGCCGTTCGTGAGCTAGCAGGTGATGAACACGAAGCTTACCGTGCAATCCTGAAGAACCTACGCACTCTACTGAACAACACGCTAGAAGTGCTGGATGCAAAATTGCATGACACAGAGGTTCCGAAGAAAGAAACACTACAGAACATCGACCAACTTTGGACACCGCTTTACGCATGTTACCAATCGCTGCACGAATGTGGCATGGGCGTAATCGCAGACGGTTCTCTGCTTGATACTCTGCGCCGCCTAAAAGCGTTCGGTGTACACCTAGTTCGTCTCGATGTTCGTCAAGAAAGTACTCGTCACTCAGATGTACTGTCTGAACTGACTCGCTACCTAGGCATTGGCGACTACGACCAATGGAACGAGCAAGACAAGATTGCTTTCTTAACCAATGAATTAAGCTCTAAGCGTCCGCTTCTTCCTCGCGATTGGGAGCCATCTGAACAGGTTAAAGAGGTTTTAGACACCTGCAAGGTTATTGCTGCTCAACCTCGTGAAGCCTTCGGTGCTTACGTAATTTCTATGGCTCGTACTGCATCAGATGTACTGGCTGTTCACTTACTACTGCAAGAATGTGGCTGCCCATACCGCATGGACGTATGTCCGCTGTTCGAAACGCTAGACGACTTGAACAACTCAGAAGCAGTAATGAAACAGCTAATGAGCATCGACTTGTACCGTGGCTTTATCCAGAATCACCAAATGGTGATGATCGGATACTCTGACTCAGCGAAAGATGCGGGCGTAATGTCTGCAGGTTGGGCTCAATACGATGCAATGGACAAACTGGTTAAGGTTTGTGATGAAGAAGGCATTGAACTGACTCTATTCCACGGTCGTGGCGGTACGGTTGGTCGTGGTGGTGCTCCGGCGCACGCTGCTCTTCTTTCTCAGCCACCTAAGAGCTTGAAAGGCGGTTTACGTGTAACAGAGCAAGGCGAAATGATCCGCTTTAAACTTGGCTTACCAGACGTTGCTGTAAACAGCTTCAACCTTTACGCAAGCGCGATTCTAGAGGCGAACCTTCTGCCGCCACCTGAGCCAAAACAAGAGTGGCGCGACCTAATGGAAGTGCTATCTCAAGTATCTTGTGAGGCTTACCGCAACGTGGTTCGTGGCGAAGAGAAATTCGTACCTTACTTCCGTCAAGCGACACCTGAACTGGAGCTAGGTAAACTGCCTCTTGGCTCTCGCCCTGCGAAACGTAACCCGAACGGCGGCGTAGAAAGCCTACGTGCGATTCCATGGATCTTCTCTTGGAGCCAAAACCGTTTGGTACTGCCTGCATGGTTAGGCGCTGGTGAAGCGATTCAGTACTCTGTAGATCAAGGCCATCAAGCCCTGCTCGAAGAGATGTGTCGCGAGTGGCCGTTCTTCTCTACCCGTCTCGGTATGTTGGAAATGGTGTACTCGAAGTGCAACATGGAAATCGCTAAGTACTACGACCAACGCCTTGTTGACGAAGAGCTATTACCATTAGGTGAGTTACTGCGTGAAAAGCTGCAAAAAGACATCAAAGCCGTGCTAAATGTTGAGAACAACGAGAACCTAATGCAGAGCGACCCTTGGGGACTTGAGTCAATCCGCCTACGTAACATCTACGTTGAGCCACTAAACATGCTTCAAGCTGAACTGCTTTACCGTACTCGTAAGTGTGAAACACCACCAGCAGAGCTTGAAGAAGCGCTAATGGTGACGATTGCAGGCATTGCAGCAGGCATGCGAAACACTGGTTAATTAGTGATTCCTACCATTCAACAGACAAAAGGTCGCCTAGTGCGACCTTTTTATTTCACAAAATAAGCAATACTGAGTTTTTTGTCAGTTTTTTGGGTTATTTTGTCCATGTATTCTACTTTATGCTTATTATTTAGATATACTACTGCTCCGCTGCGGAAACACTCCAAAAAATAATCTGCAGCATCTTGACCAATAAACTGGTCAACCTAGGTGATAAACGGCTTTGTAAGGTGACATAACCAACCGATGAGTTGGTGCTACTTAGACATAACCAATATAACGTGCCATTAGAAGCACACTTGTTGTTTAAGTATTTGTTTACTGTTTACCATTTGGATTTCAGACATGTCATTACCACACGTAATTCTAACCGTTTTAAGTACACGCGATGCTACTGGTTACGATATCACAAAAGAATTCTCCGCAAGCATTGGTTACTTCTGGAAAGCTAGCCATCAACAAGTTTACCGCGAGCTAAATAAAATGGCTCAGAACGACCAGGTAACTTGCGTGCTTGAGCCTCAAGAAGGCAAACCTGATCGTAAAGTTTACTCTATCACTGATGCTGGCCGTGGCGCGCTAGGTGAATGGTTTGAACAACCAACTGCACACCCAACCGTTCGTGACGAGTTCTCAGCTAAGCTAATGGCTTGTGCTGTACAACCTTCTGACGCTTACCGTGTACAACTTGCTGAGCTAGTAGAAGAGTCTCGCAAACTGGTTTCTCACTACCGTGAAATCGAAGCAGCTTACTACGCAACGCCATCGACACTAGACAAGCAAGCACGCCTTGAGCGTCTAACACTTCGTCGTAACCTACTTATCCGTGAAGCATGGATTGTATGGGCTGAAGAAGTACTGCTTGAACTTGGCGCTCTAGCTTAAGTTAAGCTAGAAAAGCAAAAGGCTTGAACTCTATGAGTCCAAGCCTTTTTTGTATCTATAGGATTTGAAATGTTACTGCCAGAGGCTTTTTACAAGTGCTTAGGCTTTACTTCTTAGACTTTTCTTACAGCGCAGCGACTTGCGGACGAACACCTAGCGTATGGCAAAGTGCATAAGTCATTTCTGCACGGTTTAGCGTGTAGAAGTGGAAATCTTTCACACCTTCACGGCTCAGTGTACGAACCATATCAATTGCTTGGCTAGCACCAACAAGCTGACGAGTCGTTGGATCATCATCCAAACCTTCAAACTGCTTCGCCATCCAGCCCGGTACTTTTACGTTGTTCATCGCAGCAAAGCGAGATGCTTGCTTGAAGTTAGAAACCGGCAGAATGCCCGGTACAATCTCAACATCAACGCCAGCCGCTACACAGCGGTCACGAAAGCGTAGGTAGCTCTCTACATCAAAGAAGAACTGAGTGATGGCACGGTTGGCACCCGCATCCACTTTACGCTTTAGGTTAATAAGATCAGATTGAGCGCTTTTTGCTTCAGGGTGAACCTCAGGGAATGCCGCTACTGAGATATCAAAATCGTGGCGAGATTTAAGTAGCTCGACTAGGTCAGATGCGTACATCTCTGGCGCGCCGCCGCCTGCTGGAATATCACCACGTAGCGCAACAATACTCTCGATACCATTTGCCCAGTAATCGTCGGCAATTTGAATCAGCTCTTCACGGCTTGCATCAATACACGTTAGGTGCGGTGCAGCCACTAGGCCGGTTTGGTTTTTAATTTCTTTAATGATTGAGTGGGTACGGTCACGTTCACCCGAGTTTGCACCGTAAGTTACCGATACAAATTTTGGTTGAAGTGTTTTAAGGCGGTGAACAGAGTTCCACAGGGTCTCTTCCATCTTCTCACTGCTCGGTGGAAAAAACTCAAATGACACATTGATGTTGTCAGAAAGCTCAGCGATATTCTGATTTAAAGCGTCGATATGACTAGCGTGTGTGTATCCCATCTTACTCTCCCTGTGGCAAAAGCAACCACTAAAAACTCAAATCCTTAAACGACGTTTAGACGTCTATATGTCTGTAGAATGTATTGAATACGATTTAATGTCAACAGATCCATTATGAATTTTTCTCAAGTAGATCGTGAGTAAAACTCAAGTCGTTAGATGGGTCGCAAAGCAGAAATAATGTAGAAAAAAGGCTGAAAAACACATCGTGCTTTCAGCCTTATTTATCTTAGTGAATAGTATGCCATTTACGTACTAAAACAATTGATCTGAGTTTCAAACCAACCGATCTGAGTATCAGAACAGGCTAGACATTCTGTTTAAATCAGATTGAATTGCACCTGCCGTTACTTCACGACCGGCACCTGGGCCACGAATAACCAATGGATTATCTTTGTACCATTTGCTCTCAATCGCAAAGATGTTGTCGCAAGGCAACAAGTTCGCCAGAGCATGTTCTTTCGACAGTGCTTCAACGCCTACGGTTGCCTTACCGTTCTTCTCCAAACGCGCTACGTAACGCAGAACTTTCTGTTGAGAGTGCGCTTTCTCTAAACGCTCAGCCAGCTCTTCGCTCAGTACAGAAGCTTTGTCGAAGAAGTCATCCACAGATAGATCTTGCAGCTCTGCAGGTACGAGCGATTCCACTTTTACGTTTTCAGGTTCGATATCCAAACCAGATTCACGCGCCAGAATCACCAGCTTACGCATCACGTCTGAGCCATCTAGGTCAGCACGAGGGTCAGGTTCCGTAAGGCCTTGTTGCCATGCTAAGTCAACCAACTCGCTGAACGGCACGGTGCCATCAAACTGTTGGAACAACCAAGACAACGTGCCCGAGAAAATGCCAGACAACGCAATGATGTCATCGCCACTTTCACGTAGGTCACGTACCGTGTGGTTAATCGGCAATCCAGCACCCACTGTCGCGTTGTACAACCAATGACGGCTGATCTTAGCGAAAGCATCTTGTACTTGATGGTAATACTCGCTCGATGCAGAACCTGCCACCTTGTTCGCCGAGATTAGGTGAATACCTTGTTGTGCGATTTGCAGATACTTTGCTGCAAGCACTGGGCTCGCAGTCACATCCAGAACCACTGCTTCGTCATAACCTTGAATAGAGCCCAAACGCTCTAACCAGTCGTTACCATTGTTAGCAATAGCTTCGTCGTCAAAGCGCTTACCTACCGAAGTCGCATCAATGCCTTGATCGTCGAACCAATAGGTTTGGCTATCAACCACGGCAACCAATTCAAAGTTCATTCCACGGCGCTTTTCAAGTTCCGCTTTTTGCTCAGCAAACAGGCTTAACCAGCTTGAACCAATATTGCCCTTACCACACAAGGCAATCGCAACACGCTTCTGCGCTTGGAACAGTTGAGAATGAATGCCTTTCACTAGACTTGATGTTTCACTCTTACGAATCACAGCCACCAAGCTTAAGCCTGAGTTCGCTTCTGAGATGAACTCAACCGGCGAGCTCTTAAGCTGCTGGTAGAAACCGTAGCAATGGTTAGGGTTCTTAGTCACACCCGCACCCACTGCAGCAATCAGAGAGAAACCTTCTTTTAGCTTAATCTCAGCTTCAATCGCATGGTCTTGGAGATATTCTAATGCACCACCAGCGATCTCTTCTGTGTAGGCAAGACGCAAGCAGTGTTGATCCGGTTCTAGCTCATAAGCAAGCGGCTCAAGTTGAGCACGCTTAAGCCCTTCAAGCACTTCACTCTCTAGACGGTCGAAATCATGGCCGTGACCAAAGGTCAGTTGCACGATAAGCACTTCATCCAAAGAGGTAATGATTTTTGCGCCACGACCCGATGCCAGTACACGCTCGATCTGTGTAGAGCCCGCCTCCGGCTGATAGCTGCAGCGTAAGCTGAGATCCATAGCACTTTGAGCCACAGGCTGTAGCGTTCGGCTGTGAAGCACTGGAGCGGCAAGACGAGCCAATTCGCTGGCTTCATCAAGGCGAAGTAGAGGCAATAGACACGCATCTGAAACCAGACGAGGGTCAGCGCTGTAAACGCCTGCCACATCACTCCAAATCGTCACGCGTTCAACTTCAGCCAAAGCACCAATCACGGTTGCTGAGTAATCCGAACCGTTACGGCCAAGCAATACCGTTTCACCCTCGCAGTTCTGAGCCATAAAGCCCGTAATCACCACGCGGCAATGTGCATGCTGCGCCAAGGCTTCTTTGATCAGAGGGTAAGAACGTGCGCGGTCGACTTCAGGCTGAGCGCCCACTTCTGCACGTAAAAAAGCACGCGCATCTTGAGCAACGGCTTGTAAATCATGCTGGCACAACAAAGCCGCGAGTATACGTGAAGACCAAACCTCACCGTGTCCAAGCACTTTTGCTTTTTGTGCTTCGCTCAAGGGAGCCGTTAGCTCACCCAAAGCGGTAAATTCTTGTTGAATGGTTGAAGTAAGTTGTGCGGCTGATTCACCCTCAAGCAGTGCTTCAATCAGATCGAGTTGGAACTGACGAAGTGCTTGTAGGCATTCATGGGCAATACGACCATCTTTGTCGAGCGCTTCAACAAATTCAATCAAACGGTTGGTTGTTTTGCCTGCTGCCGATACCACCACCAAATCAGATGCTGATGAGTATTCTCTAAGAATGTTGACCACGCGTTGGTAACATTCAGGATTCGCTAAACTGCTGCCACCAAATTTATGTAGCTGGCGAAAGGTTGCCATTATTAACCCTCCCCTTCAGCGATAAAGCGCTGTGTTCTTTCAAACGCTTGCTTGAGGTCATCGATTAGGTCTTCTGCATCTTCAAGGCCAACAGATAGACGCAGTAGTTGCTGAGAAACACCCGCTTCTGCTAAGGCTTCTTCACCCATCGCGCGGTGAGTCATCGACGCAGGGTGACAAATCAGGCTTTCAACACCGCCCAATGATTCTGCCAAAGAAAACAGCTCTAACTTATCAACAAAGTATTTAAGCGCCTCGAATGAGCCCGCAAACTCAAAACTGAGCATGGAACCAAAGCCCGATTGCTGTTTCTTCGCGATATCATGACCCGGATGTTCAGGAAGGCTTGGGTGGTAAATAGTGCCAACAAGATCTTGTTGCTGCAGAGACGCTAGAATTTCACGTGAGCTTTCTTCGTGAACTCGCATACGCGCACCTAGCGTACGAATACCACGTAAAGTCATGTAGCTATCAAATGGTGTGCCGGTCGCACCAATACAGTTGCCCCACCATGCTAACTCTTCAGCGTGTTCTTCTGTCTTAGTGACCACAACGCCACCAATAACATCTGAGTGTCCATTGATGTACTTAGTGGTTGAGTGGATAACAAAATCAGCACCCAGCTCTAAAGGCTTTTGGAACACAGGTGTCAAAAACGTGTTGTCGACAGCAACCAGAGCACCAACCTCTTTCGCTTTACGGCAAGTTTCTGCAATATCAACCACGCGAACCAGTGGATTCGATGGGGTTTCAATTAAGATCAACTTTGGCTTAAGCGCGAGCGCCGCATCCAGCGCTGCTTGATCCGATTGATCAACGAACAGAACTTTGAAGTCACCTTTTAGCGAGCGAGTGTTAAACAGACGGTAAGTACCGCCGTAGCAATCGTGCGGTGCAATAATAAGATCATCGCCGCCTAAGAAAGCCGAAACCCATAAGTTAAGCGCCGAAGTACCACAGTTAGTCACAACCGCGCCTTTGCCTGATTCAAGCTCAAACAGTGCCGTCTCTAATAAACCGCGGTTTGGGTTACCAGAACGGGTGTAATCGTACTTTGGCACTTCACCAAAAGCGGGAAACCCATAGTTAGTCGAAAGATAAATGGGTGGGACAACGGCATGGTGTTGCGTGTCTGACTCGATACCAGTACGTACTGCGATTGTTGCTGGCTTCCGGCTGCTCATAGGTGCTTCCTTACAAGTTTTGCGTCTGAGAATCACAGCGGCTTGTCGGCATTTTGCGGCTGTGTTAGATATATGTTATTCACTTTACTTTCATAAACGTGAGACGTCAACACTTCTAGACGTCTATATGTCTTTGCTTATGGCAGTAAATCCCGCTAAAATCACCACTATTAATTTATTCTAACAACTAAAGTGATGAAGGTACGCAATGGCCGACTGGAATGGTGAATACATAAGCCCATATGCTGAGCATGGAAAGAAAAGCGAACAAGTAAAGAAAATTACAGTTTCTATCCCTCTAAAAGTGTTAAAGGTTCTTACTGACGAGCGTACTCGCCGCCAGATTAATAACCTACGCCATGCAACAAACAGTGAGCTACTGTGCGAAGCCTTTCTACATGCGTACACAGGCCAACCACTACCAACGGATGAAGACCTTCGTAAAGACCGCCCAGACGATATTCCTGCTGAAGTGAAAAAGCTGATGACAGAGATGGGTATCGAGTTCGAAGCGTTTGACGAAGAATAAAAACAACTCAGTCACTGCCTTCATTATTGATTCGCTCTAGCTGAACCTTATTTATCACATCGCGCATAGCTTTTTATGATTGCGCTGTGAATGATAGACATAAAAAAACCGACTCCAGATGAGTCGGTTTTTTATTATTCTTTTTGGCTCAATAGAGCAACAGCTATTAAGCCATATAGTTAGCAGGCATCTCGATACGAGCTACGCCAGATTCAACAGCCGCTTCCGCAACTGCTCGTGCTACGCGAGGAAGTAGACGTGGGTCCATTGGCTTAGGAATGATGTAACCCTTACCGAACTCCAGTGCAGTCTCGCCCGCAGCTGCTAGTACTTCAGCTGGAACTTCTTCTTTCGCCAGTTCACGAATCGCTTTAACCGCCGCTAGCTTCATTTCGTCATTAATTTCGCTCGCACGCACGTCTAGTGCACCACGGAAAATGAATGGGAAACAAAGTACGTTGTTTACTTGGTTAGGGTAATCACTGCGGCCTGTACCCATGATTAGGTCAGAACGAACTTCGTGTGCAAGCTCAGGCTTGATCTCTGGATCTGGGTTTGAACATGCAAACACAACAGGCTTATCAGCCATCAGCGTTAGTGCTTCAGCAGGCAGTAGATTCGGCCCCGATACACCCAAGAACAGGTCAGCGCCTTCGATAACATCTTCAAGCGTACGCTTATCAGTGTTATTTGCGAACAGCTCTTTGTATTCGTTGAGGTCATCACGACGAGTGTGGATCACACCTTTACGGTCAAGCATGTAGATTTTTTCACGCTGAGCGCCACACTTAATCAGTAGCTCCATACAAGCAACCGCTGCTGCGCCAGCACCTAAACAAACGATCTTACACTCTTCAAGTTTCTTACCTTGAAGCTCGATCGCATTCAGCATACCCGCTGCCGTTACAATCGCAGTACCGTGTTGGTCATCGTGGAATACCGGAACATCACAACGTTCAATCAGGCGACGTTCAATCTCAAAACAGTCTGGTGCTTTGATGTCTTCCAGGTTAATACCGCCGAATGTATCTGCGATATTCGCAACTGTATCAACGAACTCATCGATTGTGCGGTGTTTTACTTCAATATCGATAGAATCTAAACCAGCAAAACGCTTAAACAGGAGCGCTTTGCCTTCCATAACAGGTTTAGAAGCAATAGGGCCAAGGTTACCTAGGCCAAGAATCGCTGTACCGTTAGAGATAACTGCAACCATGTTGCCTTTACCTGTGTACTTATAAACGTTATCGACGTTCTGTGCGATCTCGCGAACAGGCTCGGCTACGCCTGGGCTGTATGCAAGTGCTAGGTCTTCTGCAGAGTTTGCAGGCTTCGTCAGTTCTACGGCAATTTTGCCAGGAATTGGGAACTCATGGTAATCAAGAGCTTGCTGACGGAATTGTTCTTGAGGCGATAACGATTTTTCAGATGATAACGCTTGAGAGGATTGAGCTTGGCTGCTGTCTTCAGACATAGGTGTAGGTTCCTAGGATATTATTATTTGGGGGATCTTGTTCATGTTAATGGATGTACTTCAAAGTTCCTAGGTGGTTGAAGCCTCTGTCTCATTAAAAAACGAGATTTCACTACTAATAAGACCAGTGAGCAGTTGAAATTACTATCGCTTGTTGAAGTTTCGTGCTGAATTTTGGTGAAGAGAGATACGCAAGGAATTGCCCTGAAATAGAATAGAGAGGCAACTTATCGTTGGGTGAGAGTGATGCTTGAATAGAAGTCAGTGCTTTCTCAAATTACAGGCAACAAAAAAGGACACCGAAGTGTCCTTTTTCATGTCTAAATAGCGAGAATTACTTCTTGCTAGAAAGAGCACCGAAACGCTTGTTGAAGCGATCAACACGGCCGCCAGTATCTACGATACGTTGCTTACCAGTGTAGAACGGGTGACATTTGTCACATACGTCTAGGTGGATTGATTCTTTTGCTAGCGTTGAGTTGAACTCAAATGTGTTGCCGCAAGAACAAGTTGCAGTAACTGCTTTGTATTCTGGGTGGATTCCAGCTTTCATGGGATAACCTCAAGTAGGCCGTGTCGCTATACGATTCTAAGCCGCACACCACACGTAGTTTAAAAAAAGAAATAAAGACACCGCATCGACACAAAAGAGTGATGAAGCCATACCTTTAAGGCGCAGTATAGTAATGAATCTGTGAAGTAGGATCAACTGATTTGATACATTTTTCGCCAATATCGGCGTTATTTCCTTTGCTGGCTGTGATTCTTGGCTTGGCCCCAACCTCACCCGCTTCTCTGCCACATCACATTCAAACTGCTTCTCGAATTTAACCGCCTTATCCTTTAGACTGTTCGCTCTCGTCAATTCAGATAAAGCCGTCCCTTTATGCGTCCAATGATTGCCCGTGTGGCGCTGCCTGTTCCACTCGACAAGCAGTTCGATTACAAGATTCCAAACCACCTATTCCCGATTATTGGTGGTCGCGTCTCTGTGCCTTTTGGACGACAAACCTTAACTGGGATTGTCACGGCTCTGGTTAACGAATCAGAATTCGAGCTAGATAAGCTCAAGCCCATTAAAGCCTTATTAGACAACCAACCCGTTTGGCCGGAATCTGTCTATTCACTGTTAATGTGGTGCAGTCAGTTTTATCAGTACCCCCTTGGCGAAACCTTTGCTAACGCCCTTCCGAGCGCTCTAAGAAAAGGCAAAGCCGCCGACTTCGCGACGCTGGTTGAGTGGCAGTTAACACCATCAGGCAAAGACCAACTGATGCAAGGTTTTGGTCGCGCGGTCAAACAAGCCAAAGTGATGCACATGCTTGAGCACGGTCCGGTTCCTCATCAAGAGTTCATTGATGAAGAAGTTGGCAGTGCCGTACTCAAAACGCTAGAAGAGAAAGGCTGGATTGAATCAATAGAGAAAAAGCCAAAACGTCAGCCATGGCCAGTTGAACTTGAGAATGACCAAGACAAACCTAAGCTCAATGCCGAACAAGCCATCGCGATTGCGACCGTAAATAGCCAAACCGACTTTGGTTGTTTCCTGTTAGAGGGCGTTACTGGCTCAGGTAAGACCGAGGTTTACCTGAATATGATTAAGCCGATTCTCGATCAAGGTAAACAAGCGTTAGTGCTCGTGCCCGAGATTGGTCTCACTCCTCAAACAATTAACCGCTTTAAGCGACGCTTTAATGTACCTGTTGAGGTTATCCACTCAGGTTTAAACGATTCTGAGCGACTGAATGCTTGGTTATCGGCGCGCGATAAAATAGCGGGCATCGTGATTGGTACCCGTTCGGCTCTGTTCACGCCGTTTGCTGACCTAGGTATTATCATTGTCGATGAAGAACACGATGCGTCTTATAAACAGCAAGATAGCCTGCGCTACCACGCTCGTGATGTGGCGATCATGCGTGCGCACAAAGCGCAGATTCCAGTTGTGTTAGGCTCGGCGACTCCGGCCTTTGAGACGCTGCACAACGCTCAGATCGGCAAATACAGTTATCTCACCCTGACTTCACGTGCGGGTGTCGCACTGCCGACCACCAATAAGGTGTTGGATGTTAAAGGTGAATATCTAGAAAGTGGTTTGTCTGCGTCGTTAATTGCAGAGATGCAAAGACACCTCAAAGCTGGCAACCAAGTGATGCTGTTCCTCAATCGTCGAGGGTTTTCTCCGGCATTAATGTGTCACGATTGTGGTTGGACAGCCGAGTGTAAACGTTGCGATGCTTACTACACCTATCACCAATACAGCAATGAGATGCGCTGCCACCACTGTGGTTCTCAGCAGCATATCGTGCACAATTGCCAAGGCTGTGGGTCTGCAAACTTAGTGACAGTGGGTGTAGGGACCGAGCAGTTAGAAGCTCAACTTGGTCAACTATTCCCTGAATACAAAACCATTCGTATTGACCGCGACAGCACCCGCCGTAAAGGCAGCTTAGAAAGCGCACTCGAGTCGATTCGTAAGGGTGAATTCCAAATTCTTATCGGCACGCAGATGCTTGCTAAGGGTCACCATTTCCCTGACGTGACACTTGTGGCGTTATTGGATGTGGATGGCTCTTTATATAGTAGTGACTTCCGTGCCTCTGAACGTCTTGCGCAGCTATTCATCCAAGTAGCGGGACGCGCAGGACGAGCAAGCAAACCCGGTGAAGTGATCTTACAGACTCACCACCCAGAACATGGGTTGTTGCAAGCCTTGCTACACAAAGACTATAACCACTTTGCTCAGACGGCGCTAGCAGAACGTAAGCAGGCAATGTTACCGCCCTATACCTTTATGACGCTGTTTAGAGCAGAAGCCAATGACACTCGCTTGGTGGAAGAGTTCTTGCGTCAGGTTCGTCACACATTGGAATCGCACCCGCTGTTTGACCAATATTGCATGGTGTTAGGGCCAACCCCGGCTCCGTTAGCAAAACGAGCGGGCAAATCGCGCTGGCAGTTAATCTTACAAACTCAGACGCGCTCGTTAATGCAGAAGCTATTGATGAGTGCCAAGCCGGCCATCAATATGTTACCTGCTGCGAAAAAAGTTCGCTGGTCACTCGATATTGAGCCGCAAGATTTGAGTTAAACCCACTTGGGTTAAAACTAATGATAAGTTTGTTCACAAATATTTCATATTTCTCGTGAGCAACTTCACACTAGTCATGTGATTTTTGTTAATCTAGCCGTAACTTTACACGGATTAAACGAATAAAATATTGCAATAAAAAAAGTGTTAGCAACACTTTCATAATATCTATTCGATTACATTTATTATTCACGCCTTAGATGCTTAGGCGGCAAAGGAACTTAAAAGAGGGTTTAATTTATGGCGACAATGAAGGATGTTGCCCAGCTAGCAGGCGTCTCAACAGCCACGGTATCACGTGCATTGATGAACCCTGAGAAAGTCTCAGTTTCGACTCGCAAACGAGTGGAAACAGCAGTACTTGAAGCTGGATACTCACCCAATACATTAGCTAGAAACTTACGTCGCAACGAATCAAAAACCATCATCACTATTGTTCCTGATATCTGTGACCCTTATTTCGCCGAGATCATTCGTGGTATCGAAGATGCCGCAGTAGAAAATGATTACCTTGTTCTACTGGGTGATAGCGGCCAGCAAAAGAAGCGCGAGTCTTCGTTTGTTAACTTAGTTTTCACCAAACAAGCCGACGGCATGTTGCTGCTGGGTACTGACCATCCGTTTGATGTCAGCAAACCTGAACAAAAGAATTTACCGCCGATGGTAATGGCGTGTGAGTTTGCCCCTGAGCTTGAACTGCCTACGGTACACATCGATAACCTGACCTCTGCCTTTGAAGCGGTGAACTACCTAGCTCAGTTAGGTCATAAGCGTATTGCTCAAATTTCAGGACCAGTATCGGCAACACTGTGTAAGTTCCGCCAACAAGGCTACCAGCAAGCGCTGCGTCGCGCCGGAGTCTCAATGAATCCAGCCTATAGCACGGTCGGTGACTTCACCTTTGAAGCGGGCGCTCAAGCGGTTCGTCAATTACTGGCACTTCCTGAACAACCTACAGCTATCTTCTGTCACAACGATGCGATGGCGATTGGTGCGATTCAAGAAACGAAGAAGCTGGGCTTGCGCGTCCCTCAAGACCTATCGATTGTCGGCTTCGATGACATCCAATTCGCTCAATACTGCGATCCACCGCTAACCACCATTTCTCAGCCTCGTTATGAGATTGGACGCCAAGCGATGTTGATGATGCTTGATCTATTAAAAGGCAACGATGTGCAAGCAGGTTCGCGTCTGCTTGAAGCTAAATTAGTGGTTCGAGGCAGTACAGCGCCACCTCGAATATAACCCTTAGAAATACCCTTATAAATCTGCGGCACATTTTGATGTGCCGCTTCCATTTCTGCACTATTATCCTCGCGCAATCTGGATTACCATGAGGGCAGAATCAGCAACTATTGAATTGTCTTGTGGCTAATAGAGATTATGTAAAGCGCGGTCGTGGCACGAAAAAACCGACCAAAAAACAAGCCCCTCGCCGTAAACCTTGGCGCAGTGGTCTTTTGGCGATCCTCCTTGCCGGTGGTTTTGGTTACGGACTTTACCTATTGAGTAATGATCCTGAGCCGCCTGCACCAGCGCCTGTGGCAACCAAACCAAAACCTAAGCCAAAACCAGCGAAAGTGATTCCGCCGCCTCCTGAAGAGAAGTGGGACTACGTTGAAACGCTGCCAAGCCGCGAGATTGAAGTAAAAGCCAAAGAGCAACAGATCTCTAAGATCCCTTACATCATGCAGTGTGGCGCTTACAAAACCTCGTCGCAGGCAGAAGCACGTAAGTTGGATATTGCCTTCCAAGGTATCTCAAGTGAGATCCGCAAGAAAGATGGCAGTAGCTGGTACCGTGTGGTTTTAGGGCCATACAAGTTGAAGCGTGACGCAGAACGCGATCGCCATAAGCTGCAACGAGCGAAAATTGAACCTTGCGCTATTTGGAAAGACGGGTCTTAATCAACTCAATATATAATAGGGGGAAGAGGATTCCCCCTATTGCTGTTTGAAAGCGTTCAATAGTTCATCGCACAAGCAATACCAGTATGTTAATCAAAAGAGTGCGTTTTAACGAAACTGAGGTACTTGTTCGTAGTACTCAAGCCCAAAGTCAGTCAGGTAGACCTGCTCCTTATTTATCTCGATGTAACCAAAAAAATCCAAGTGCGCTAAAACGTTAGGAAATGGACGTTTAAGAAAAACGTTGACCGAGTTTTTTAGATGTTCTGTTGAACACTCGCCCGCCTCCTGATACATCAGATGATGCAGTATAGACAGCTCATCCAGATCCATATCTCTATTAAAAAAACTGATATTGTCACTATTCATCACACTACTCCTTATGCAGTGAATACCACTGATTAGTGAACATCATTCCTTATAAATCAAACAAAAAGTGTTAACCATTTCACGTTAGAAATTTGTTTTATCTTTTTTTATATTTATCACAAACTATTAACCCACCAACCCTTGCCACACATAGGCTCAACAGGTAATGGATGCTTGAAACAACTGGTAACATTTAGTTTTTTTGATATGGCATACCATTAAAAGTGGCACTTGAATTCATGATAGTGGAGCCACATATAAGTAGTAACCATAAATAATAATCAAAAGAGGTCGACTCGTGACTACCATTGTATCTGTACGTCGTAATAATAAAGTCGTCATCGCGGGTGATGGACAAGTATCTCTGGGCAATACAGTAATGAAGGGCAACGCCCGTAAAGTACGTCGCCTATACAACAACAAAGTACTGGCCGGTTTTGCTGGCGGTACGGCTGATGCTTTCACGCTATTCGAAAAATTTGAAAGCAAGCTGCAAATGCACCAAGGCCATCTCACCAAAGCGGCAGTTGAGCTAGCGAAGGATTGGCGTAGCGACCGTGCTCTACGTAAGTTAGAAGCACTGTTAGCAGTAGCGGATGAGACCGCTTCACTGATCATCACAGGTAACGGTGACGTAGTTCAACCTGAGAACGACCTGATTGCGATCGGTTCGGGCGGAAACTTCGCTCAAGCAGCCGCTACTGCGCTATTAGAAAATACTGATTTAGATGCGCGTGAAATCGCAGAAAAGTCGCTGAACATTGCAGGCGACATCTGTGTCTTCACCAACCATCACCACACTATTGAAGAACTAGAAAGCACCGTTGAGCTGCCAAAGCCAGAGTAACGACCGCTTCCATCAATAACGTTGTATTCAACAGTGATTAAAGAATTAAGGAAAAACCATGTCTGAGATGACTCCTCGCGAAATTGTTCACGAACTCAATCGCCACATTATCGGCCAAGACAACGCTAAGCGCTCAGTGGCTATCGCTCTTCGTAACCGCTGGCGCCGTATGCAGCTTGAAGAAAGCCTACGTGTTGAAGTATCGCCAAAAAACATCCTGATGATTGGCCCAACGGGTGTAGGTAAAACTGAAATCGCTCGCCGCCTAGCGAAATTAGCAAACGCGCCTTTCATCAAGGTAGAAGCGACTAAGTTCACCGAAGTGGGTTACGTTGGTAAAGAAGTTGAAACCATCATCCGTGATCTAACGGACGTTGCGATCAAGATGACGCACCAACAAGCGATGGAAAAAGTACAATACCGCGCTGAAGAACAAGCTGAAGAACGCATTCTTGATGCCCTTCTACCACCAGCGCGTGATGCTTGGGGTCAGAACGAGCAATCAACTGAAGACACAACCTCTTCAAACACTCGTCAGATTTTCCGCAAGAAACTGCGTGAAGGTAAGCTAGATGACAAAGAGATTGAAGTTGATGTAGCCGCACCGCAAATGGGCGTTGAAATCATGTCACCTCCAGGCATGGAAGAGATGACAAACCAGCTGCAAGGCATGTTCCAAAACCTAGCGGGCGACACCAAGAAAAAGCGTAAGATGAAAATCAAAGACGCATTCAAAGCACTGACGGAAGAAGAAGCTGCGAAGCTTGTGAACCAAGAAGAGCTGAAAGAGAACGCGATCTTCAACGCTGAAAACAACGGCATCGTATTCATCGATGAGATCGACAAAATCTGTAAGCGTGGCGACAGTTCAGGCCCAGATGTATCTCGCGAAGGTGTTCAGCGTGACCTACTGCCTCTTATCGAAGGCAGCACAGTATCAACCAAGCACGGTATGGTTAAAACTGACCACATCTTGTTTATCACATCAGGCGCATTCCAAGTGGCTAAGCCATCTGACCTGATCCCTGAGCTACAAGGTCGTCTACCAATCCGCGTAGAACTTGAAGCACTATCAGCACATGACTTCAAACGCATCCTAACTGAGCCAAAAGCATCTCTAACAGAGCAATACATTGCCCTAATGAAAACAGAAGATGTCAGCATTGAGTTCACTGAAGATGGCATCAACCAGATTGCGGACGCAGCATGGCGCGTAAACGAAACCACTGAGAACATCGGTGCGCGTCGTCTACACACGGTAATGGAGCGTCTAATGGATGAAATTTCATTCGAAGCAACAGACAAAGCTGGCAGCAAGCTTGTTATTGATGAAGCTTACGTAACGTCGAAACTTGGTGAGTTCGTAGAAGACGAAGACTTAAGTCGCTTCATCCTGTAGCACACCAAACTCCAACTTATTGCTCTATCTCAAAGAAATAGCAGCTAATAAGCGAATTCAAGGCCCACTTTCGAGTGGGCTTTTTATTACCCGAAAAATGGGCGTATACTCAAATCACAGTATGAAACGAAGACTTACAAAGAATTAGACCTACGATGAAACAATCTCTACTGATTTGGCTTGATGCCGCACGACCAAAAACTCTGCCTCTCGCACTTGTCTCTATTCTTACAGGAAGTAGTTTAGCGTTCGCCGGTGGTCAGTTTTCTTTATCAATAGCATTACTGGCTTTTTTAACCGCCACCCTATTACAGATTCTATCGAACCTCGCCAATGACTATGGCGACGCCATAAAAGGCACAGACAACGAAAACCGTCTGGGGCCTACACGTGCCATGCAATCTGGCGCGGTAACAGCGAAAACCATGAAGCAAGCGATCATCCTCAACATCGTGTTTACCGTGATTGCCGGGCTGATTCTTATTTTTCATTCGCTGAGCTCGCTCGAAAGTATCTTATCTTTCATTGCGTTAGGCGTATTGGCCATTGTTGCAGCCATCGCTTACACCGTCGGTAACAAACCTTATGGCTATATTGGCCTTGGTGACTTATCGGTGTTTATCTTCTTCGGTTTGTTAGGTGTTTCAGGGACTTACTTCTTACACACTGGCCATGTTGAACCAAGCCTGTTTTTGCCTGCTTTAGGCTGCGGACTGATGGCGGTGGCGGTACTCAATATCAACAACATGCGTGATATCGAAAACGACAGCGAATGCGGTAAGCGCACCATGGCGGTTCGCCTAGGACAGCGCAAAGCCAAGCACTATCATTTTGCACTGCTTGGCCTCGCCCTTGCGTCTTTCGCTATCTACCTACTTATTCAAGACAAACCGGTCTGGATCAGCCTGCCGTTTTTACTGAGCATTATTATCGTTTATAAGCATGGTAAGGCTGTTTGGGAAACCGAAAAACCAGCACAGATCGCACCAATGATGCCTGTGATTGTGAAATGTTCATTGGTGACTAACCTATTGTTTGCAGGGGTTGTCGTAGCTCAAACTCTATTGAGTTAATTGAGACTAATCATTGCAAAGGGATCAAGCACCGATATACTCAAAGTAAGCTCATTGTTCAAAAGGTATACGAATGGAATACAACACTTCAGCACTGTGCGACATATATTTGGATCAAGTTGATGTCGTGGAGCCAATGTTCAGCAACTTCGGTGGACGTGCATCCTTCGCAGGACAGATCACGACATTAAAGTGTTTTGAAGATAACGCTTTAATTCGCTCCGTATTAGAACAAGATGGTCTAGGGCGTGTACTGTTAATCGATGGTGGCGGATCACTACGCAAAGCGCTGATCGATGCTGAAATTGCCTTACTTGCCGAAGACAATGAGTGGGAAGGGATTGTAGTTTACGGCTGCGTTCGTGAAGTCGATGAGCTTGAAGACATGAACCTCGGCATCCAAGCCTTGGCTTCTATCCCTGTAGGTGCGAGCCAAGAGGGTGTCGGTGAGTTAGACGTTCCTGTGAACTTTGGCAGCGTGACCTTCTTACCCGAAGATTACCTCTACGCAGACAACACCGGCATCATTCTTTCAGCAGAACCTTTGGACGTAGAACTCGATCTGGATGTTGAAGAAGAAGAGGTCGAGTAATTCACTCAGCTTTGAATAATAAAACAAAGATTAAGAACAAACAAAAACGCCCGCTACTGAGTAGCGGGCGTTTTTTTAAACCTGAAGAGTCGATTACTCTACTTCATCCATTTTACCAAGAAGGTTACGGATGCGATCTTGCCATGCTGAATGCTCTTCCTGCATTTGCTGAGTTTTTTGCTCTAGCTCGTGACGGCTTGCTTTAAGCTCACCAGCTTCTGTTGCTAGTGCTTGTTTCTCTTCTTTAAGCTCTTCCACTTCCATTTGAAGAAGTGCAATTGTATCTACTGCTGTTTGAATTTTTGCTTCTAGCTGCTCTAGTACTTCAAAAGACATTCTGGCCTACCTTTAAGTTATCCGTTTGATGGTGAAGGTTCACTCCACTTATTTCCCCATTCTACTCAGCAGAGCAAGGATAAACACTCAATATATTCGATATTTTGCGCCATTCGATGAAAAAAACAGCACTTTTTACCGAATATTGACGTGAACGATTACCGCCACAACGGCAAACCGATTATTTTGATGAATAATAACTGTTTTCCACTGCGAATTGATCGAGAGCAATCTCCAAAAAACAAAAAGGCAAACGTTTCCTTTTGGATATGGTAAAATTCGCCGCGAAATTTCTATTCCCCCTTTGAAAATTTTGGAGTCCGCATGAAACGCGATTTAGCAATGTCATTCTCTCGTGTCACAGAAGGTGCAGCACTAGCTGGTTACAAGTGGCTTGGCCGTGGCGATAAAAACGCTGCAGATGGCGCTGCTGTAGAAGTAATGCGTAGCCTATTAAACAAAACCGAAATTAGCGGTGAGATTGTTATCGGCGAAGGTGAAATCGATGATGCACCTATGCTATACATCGGCGAAAACGTAGGTGTGGGCGGCGACGCTGTCGACATCGCAGTTGACCCAATTGAAGGGACACGCATGACAGCAATGGGCCAATCAAATGCATTGGCTGTATTGGCTGCGGGCGAAAAAGGCAGCTTCCTTAAAGCGCCTGATATGTACATGGAAAAGTTGGTTGTTGGCCCTGGCGCTAAAGGCGTGATTGACCTAGAACTGCCACTAACAGAAAACCTAGAAAACATCGCTAAAGCACTAGGTAAAACACTTGATACTCTAGTCGTAACCACGCTTGCTAAGCCTCGTCATGATCAAGTCATCGCCGACATGCAAGCAATGGGCGTTCGTGTATTTGCTGTGCCAGACGGTGATGTTGCGGCTTCTATCTTAACCTGTATGCCAGACAGTGAAGTAGACGTCATGTACTGCATCGGCGGCGCACCTGAAGGTGTGGTCTCGGCGGCGGTAATTCGCGCACTCGACGGCGACATGCACGGTCGTCTTCTACCTCGCCACGAAGTGAAAGGCGACACAGAAGAGAACCGCAAGCACGGTGAACTTGAACTTGAGCGCTGCGCAGAAATGGGCGTAACGGCGGGTATCGTATTGAAGATGGAAGACATGGCACGCAGCGACAACGTTGTATTCTCAGCAACAGGCATCACTAAGGGTGACTTGCTAGAAGGTATTTCTCGTCAAGGTAATATCGCAACCACAGAAACCCTGCTTATCCGTGGCCGCTGCCGTACAATTCGCCGCATCAAATCTATCCACTACCTAGAGCGTAAAGATCCAGAAGTAGTAGGTCATATCCTGTAAGCCTAAATTCGGTGAAACAGAATATTCCAAGGCTGATACCTAGTCTCAGCCTTTTGTTTTATTAGCGCACCAGAATCTGACCATGGCAGCCAATAGAGTAAAACGCTATCTATAGAGTAAATTATCATCAATATAGTAAATGGTTTGCTTTATAAACACCTTGCCTCATAATAGTAAGGTTCATTAGGTAGGGATAGTATGAAAACAAGCGACAGAATCTTACAGACCATTAAGCGTCAAGGCGCGGTAACCGCGAAACAACTGTCAGAAGAATTTGGCATGACGACAATGGGGGCAAGGCAACATCTGCAAAGCCTGGAAGATGACGGTATTCTTGCGTTTCATGATGTGAAAGTGAAAGTGGGTCGCCCGACTCGCCACTGGTCCCTGACTCAACAGGGTCATAACCAATTTTCAGACCGACATGGTGAACTCACCATTCAAGTGATTGATGCTGTCGAGAATCTATTTGGTAAAGAAGGGCTGGCTAAGGTTGCTGCCGAGCGTGAACAACACACTCTTAAGCAGTATCAAACTGCGCTGTCTGGCTGTGATTCACTCATCAGCAAGCTTAAAAAACTCACCCAGCTTCGTGAAGACGAAGGCTACATGGCTGAGCTTCAAGAGCATGATGATCACTACATCTTAATTGAGAACCACTGCCCTATCTGTAAGGCTGCAACTCGCTGCCCTAGCCTGTGCCAATCTGAGCTCAACGTGTTTACTGAGTTACTAAAAGATGAGTGTCACGTGAGCCGTACAGAGCACATCATTGCTGGCGAACGACGCTGCACTTACACCTTAACACCCGCCCTTTGATTGCAAAGGTAATCGGCTAATACCGTCTCAATATTGAGAAAATACAAATAGATTAAAATTTGTACAGATTTCTTTCTTAAGCTTAGAGCATATGAAACACGCTTAATGCTAAGGAAGGAATGATGGCGCATCCACAACCCGCTCAAAAACTGCCACCCTTTGATGAACTTGTCCAACTCGCGAAAAGCGACCCGAAAGCATTCAATCAATTCAAACACGAGATGTGCGAACAGATGATTTGTTCGGCTTCAGACGTGATGCAAGACCGACTTCGTGCGCAGCAAAGTCACATCGACTTAGTGGTTAGCCGTTGTAAAAACCCACACCACGCCAATGTCGTACTCATGCAAGAGCTGCGCTGTCAGGTCTGTAAGTTCCAAGATGCACTCGAAGGGCGCTGCGGCTTTGAAGAATCTCTGCCTGAAAATGTCGTGCCTTTTAAGCCGAATACCGAACCTAAAATGTACTGAAATTAGCAAAGCACTAAAAAGAAAAAGGGAGCGTAATGCCCCCTTCTTATTGGTTCGCTGTTCAATATTTACATGGGTCTTCGCCGTAGTCATTACGGCCTTCTGTACCTTTCAACAAACCACACTCAATCAGAATCCAGAAACCACACACTAATGCCGCGACGGTTGCCGCCATATGAATTGGCGATACCGGCTCTGTCGTCGTTGCAACCATTGGCGAAGCTAAACGACCCAATACTAATGGCACATTCAATAGTAGCCAGTAATTAGACTTATTGCGGTCGTGCCAGCGCTTAGCGGTTACCGCAAGGTCTGGGATCACAAGCATCAATAGGATGATTGGTAGCAGGATATAAGAGTAAGCAGGGAACAACACAGAGATACCTGAAGCAAAACCGGTAATCGCTATGTAGTAGAAAACATTCCAAATCCAGTAAGTCTTACGACCAATTCTCCCCTTGAAAGAGAGCAGTAATTCTTTCATCGACATCTTAAATACTCAAATTTATACGCCGCTAAAAGTCAGCAGCAATGGTTAGTTTATTACTTTTTGAAAGCAACTTTTATCCATATCACGAATATTCACCGTTAAGCTTCTTACATGACTTGCTTGTTCTTGCAGGATCTGCATTAACGATCGTGACAATTCTCGCTTTTGCTCTTCCGTTCGTCCCGAAAGTAACTCAAAGCTGATATGAATAAAGTCTACACTATCTTCCTCATCACCGACCAACCAATTATGGCAACGCAGTGAACGAGATTTCACTGATGGCACATCAAACAAGCCACATGTGAGAGCGACTTGGTGGAGATCTTCCAGTAAGCCTTGGATATTTACTCGCTCATCCACTGAATTGGAGTACTCTAGAACTAGATTCGGCATTGTTACTTCCTGTTGTTAACGCAATCGTTTGTCCCTTAATAACAACTAACGATGAAAAATCCGAGAAGTTAGCTATTATTCTGTCTGCCGGATCACTGATATATGCTCAAAATCTACTCTGACCATTGAGTAAGATCCAAGAAAGTCATGACCACAGTCATGATCTGTTGATATTAATCTGTTATATTATTTCGTAATAAAGTTTACTTTTTTACATTCGATTTATTTAAATACTTTGGAGATATTCCTATGCGTCATCCTGTAGTTATGGGTAACTGGAAACTAAACGGCAGCAAAGAAATGGTTGTTGATCTACTAAACGGTCTTAACGCTGAACTTGAAGGCGTAACAGGCGTAGACGTAGCAGTTGCTCCACCAGCACTTTTCGTTGATCTAGCAGAGCGTACGCTTACTGAAGCGGGCAGCGCGATCATCCTAGGTGCTCAAAACTCTGACCTAAACAACAGCGGTGCATTCACTGGCGACATGTCTCCAGCAATGCTTAAAGAGTTCGGCGCATCTCACATCATCATCGGTCACTCTGAGCGTCGTGAATACCACAACGAATCAGATGAGTTCGTAGCTAAGAAATTCGCATTCCTAAAAGAGAACGGCCTAACTCCAGTTCTTTGTATCGGTGAATCTGAAGCACAAAACGAAGCAGGCGAAACTGTTGCAGTATGTGCTCGTCAACTTGACGCTGTTATCAACACTCAAGGTGTTGAAGCTCTTGAAGGCGCTATCATCGCTTACGAACCAATCTGGGCTATCGGTACTGGTAAAGCAGCTACAGCTGAAGATGCACAACGCATCCACGCTCAAATCCGTGCACACATCGCAGAGAAATCTGAAGAAGTTGCTAAGAAAGTTGTTATCCAATACGGCGGTTCTGTTAAGCCAGAAAACGCAGCAGCTTACTTCGCACAACCAGACATCGACGGTGCTCTAGTTGGCGGCGCAGCTCTAGACGCGAAAAGCTTCGCAGCTATCGCTAAAGCAGCAGCTGAAGCAAAAGCTTAATTTAAACCTCACCGTTTAGATTAGATGAAAGGTCAACTTAGGTTGGCCTTTTTTATTACCTGTCGTTTCTGAAACCCAAACGGCAGGCACAAAAAAACCGCTGAATAATCAGCGGTTTTTAAATTCTTTAAGAGAACGCTAAGCGTGGCTTAGAACAACTCTTCTGCAACGCGGAACAGCTCAGAACGGTCTGGGTTCTGCATGTTCTCGATACAATCGATGATGTCGTGGTGAACAAGTTCTTCTTTCTCGATACCAACACAACGACCACCGTGACCTTCTTGAAGAAGGTGAACAGCGTAGTTACCCATACGAGAAGCCAATACACGGTCAAATGCAGTAGGACGACCACCGCGTTGGATGTGACCAAGAACCGTTGCACGAGTTTCACGACCTGTTGAAGATTCGATCTCTTTAGCCAGTTCGTTAGCATCCATCATTAGCTCAGTTAGAGCGATGATTGCGTGCTTCTTACCTTTCGCAATACCATCTTGGATGTTGCTGATAAGCTGTTCTTTATCTAGGCCAGTCTCTGGAGTAATGATGTACTCACAACCACCCGCGATTGCTGACATAAGCGTAAGGTCACCACAGTGACGGCCCATGATTTCAACAATAGAAATACGTTGGTGAGAAGAAGACGTGTCACGTAGACGGTCAATTGAATCAATAACAGTGTTAAGCGCTGTTAGGTAACCGATTGTGTAGTCAGTACCCGCGATATCGTTATCGATTGTGCCTGGAAGACCGATACATGGGTAACCCATTTCAGTCAGCTTCTTAGCACCCATGTAAGAACCGTCACCACCGATAACAACAAGTGCTTCGATACCGTGCTTCTTAAGGTTCTCAATGCCTTTCTCACGAACAGCAACGTCTTTAAATTCAGGGAAACGTGCAGAACCTAAGAAAGTACCACCACGGTTGATCACGTCAGATACGCTTGAACGGTCAAGCTTTTCGATACGGTCTTCAACAAGGCCTTGGTAGCCATCGTAAATACCGTAAACTTCAATGCCAACTGATAACGCAGTACGAACAACGCCGCGAACTGCTGCGTTCATACCTGGAGCGTCACCACCACTGGTCAAAACACCGATCTTCTTAATCATGCTCACCCTCGATTTTTGGGAATCTATTATTCAATTCTTGTTCTTGCTGATTGTATATCAACAAGATTTTAAATCTATATTTGTGCGTTATGTTACATTTCCTCAACAGGAATAGCACTCAAATCGCGTAAAATTATGTAACATTTCTACTTCTGTAAGAGTATTACAGTTTTACTCAATAACTTTGTTGATTCACATCAGAATCAACATTAATTGTTACTAAGGTGGTTTTTGAATCACCTAACAGTTAATAATTTTTACTCACTTTAGTTCAAAAGCCACTCACTTACCATTTGCCCGCTGATTTTTAGCACGCATTACCACGAGTGGAATTTCTGCTGCTTCTCTGGTCCAAATACGACCGAATACGGGTCTTGGTGAATTAATACATCAGCATCAGGGAACACGGAGATAAGCTTAGCCTCTACTTCGTCAGAAATGCGATGCGCTTCAATAAGTGGGATATTATCTTCCAATTCTAGATGCAGTTGGATGAAGCGTATTGGCCCCGAGCGACGCGTTCGTAATTGATGCACACCCAACACGCCTTCCACGCTCAATGATGTCTCTTTAATCTGTTTCAGCTCATCATCTGGCAGCTTATGATCAAGCAGAGACTGAACCGCTTCCATCGCCATTTGATAAGCGCTGTAAAGAATGTAGATACCGATACCGACCGCGAATACTGAGTCCGCCTGACCAATCCCAAACCAGCTCAATGCCAGTGCCAGCATAATCGCGGCGTTCATATAAAGGTCTGATTGATAGTGCAATGAATCGGCTGCAATAGCTTGGCTACCCGTTTTGTTGACCACATGTTTTTGGAAGCGAACCAGACCAAAGGTCATCACTATCGCGAACAGGCTGACGTAGATACCAATTTCTGGAGAGTTCAGTTCATGAGGTCGGAAGAAGCGCTCAATACCATTGAGAATAAGGAAACATGCAGAGCCTGAAATAAACATTGCCTGCGCTAATGCAGCGAGAGATTCAGCCTTACCATGACCAAAGGTGTGCTCTTTGTCGGCAGGCTGCAGAGAGTAACGAACCACGATAAGGTTAACGACAGAGGCCGCGATATCCAGCATTGAATCCACGACGGAAGCCAACAGACTCACGGAACCTGTCACCCACCAAGCTGCGACTTTCACTATCAATAAAATAGTGGCGATGGTGGTGGCTGCCCAAGCGGCGAGCGTAACTAAACGTGCGTATTCTTGTTTCATAACTTGGCTATAAAGTGACTGATAGCACAAAGTATAACCTGCAAACCACCAATTGAATATGACAGCTATGATGTAAAACATTCATTTTTAAGGATCAAAAAAAGCGGCACTCGGCCGCTTCTTTCTAAACACTTTCATTCAACGCTGATTTTTCAAGCAATGAATTACTTGTCTTTGTTCATGCGTTTTCCCATTTTGTCAGCACACTTAGTCATGCGCTCTTGTTGGATTTCTTTCAGTTGAGTCTTTTGCTCAGCCGTTAGTACGCTCATCATTTGGTGTTGCTTCTTAAGCATTGCTACGCGACGCTCAGTTTGCTTCTCAACCATTTGGCTTGCTAGGTCGTTTGCTGCTGCTTCGTCAAAGTTGTCAGCAAGTACCAATGCTTGAACCTTTTCGTGATGCGCTTTCATTTGCGCCATTTTTGCCGTTTTGTTTGCACCGCGCTTTGCTTTCATCTCAGCACGGTCTGCTTCACGCATCTCTTTTAACTGTTCTTTTTGAGCGTCGGTTAGGTCTAGTTGGCGCATTACTTTTTTATCGAAACCGCCACACTTGTCGTGCATACCTTTGTGGTCACCTTTATCACCACCACCGTAAGCATACGCGCTTGCTGTACCAAAAATAAGTGGAAGTGCCGCAGCTGCTAGTACAAGTTTCTTAGTCATTTTCATAATTGTTGCCTCAATTCGGTATAATAAGTCATGTGTTGCGTCTGTTTCTCAGCGCTTGAATATAGATTAGTCTTTCCCTCGTAAAGTGACGTTTAGAAAGCGTAAAGAATCGTAAAGAGTGAAAGTTGACAAATAATTAGCAGTATTATTAACCTAACTAAATGATTAAGGCTTCCCAATGGCGAACATTCTTCTTATTGATGACGACACAGAGTTAACCAGCTTACTTAAAGACATTTTGAGCTTTGAGGGCTTCACTGTCTCCGAAGCCAATGATGGCTATGCCGGGCTTGAAGCGATCAATGATGAGATTGATCTGGTCCTTTTGGATGTGATGATGCCGCGCCTTAATGGCATGGAAACGCTAAAAAAGCTGAGGGAAAATTGGGAAACGCCGGTACTAATGCTGACCGCAAAAGGCGAAGAGATCGACCGTGTGATTGGTCTTGAACTTGGCGCGGATGATTACCTGCCTAAACCTTTCAGTGACCGAGAGTTGTTAGCTCGTATTCGAGCTATCTTGCGTCGTACTCAAACCAACACCGCACCTAAGGCGGCCAGTGATAGAGTTCAATATCAAGACATCGAAGTCTTCCCGGGCAAACAAGAAGCCTACTGCAATGGGGAGCTCATCGACCTCACCACAACCGAGTTCGCCCTACTGAGTCACCTTATCCAAAACCCAGGGCAAGTGATCACCAAAGAAGCATTGAGTTTGGATGTGCTGGGTAAAAGGCTCGCAGCGTTTGACCGCGCGATAGACATGCACATCTCTAATCTACGTAAGAAGATTCCTGAGCGCACTGACGGCAAATCACGTATCAAAACCTTACGAGGCCGTGGCTACTTATTGATAGAGGAAGATTAATGCGTATACCTAAAATCACCAGCTTATATGGACGTATCTTTGCTATCTTTTGGTTCACCATGTTACTGGTGCTTTTGTCGGTGCTGTCACTTCCCCATTTAGACCCTCGAGTCGCGCGAGATGTGCCCGCAGATCACCTCGATAAACTCGAGCGTATCGCTAAAATCACAGAGAAACGCTACGCCAAAGAACCTAATCTGGGCAAGATTGTCTTCCAACTGGAGGCGCCACGCAGCCGCAAGGATTCTAGAGCTCGCATCTACCTGACCGATCTTGAGGGCGCAGTCCTTACCTCGAAAAGGCATTCAGACTATAAGCTAAAGGCGATTCGTAACTTTGTTACCTCGATTGATAACCCTGAGATACCGAAGCAAAAACTCTACGGACACTACATGGTCGCAGGGCCAGTGCCAATTACTCTCGCTGGTGAAGAGTTGCTGATGTATGCCGGAGTGAAGTGGAACCAACCACCGCCATTCTTACTGCGCCTGTTTGATAGACCTCTGCAGCTATTGCTTGCCGTGATGTTGGCGAGTACCCCGCTATTACTTTGGTTAGCTTGGGCACTGAGTCAACCCGCTCGCAGGCTAGAACGCGCGGCACAACGCGTGGCGAAAGGTCAATTCGAGGTCGATCCAACACTCGAAAAAGGTACTTCAGAGTTCAGACAAGCTGGTGAAAGCTTTAACCAGATGGTAGAAGCGGTAAACCAGATGATTTCGGGGCAACAACGCCTGCTCTCTGATATCTCACACGAGCTCCGCTCGCCACTGACACGTCTTCGCATGGCCAATGCACTGGCGATTCGTAAACAAGGCGAGAGCCAAGAGTTAGAACGCATTGATACCGAAGCACAGCGTTTGGAACAGATGATCAGTGAGCTGCTGACGCTATCTCGTATGCAGGTCGACAGCCATATTACTCGTGAGGTTCAGCCTATCTCGAGCCTATGGGAAGAGATCTTAAAAGACGCAGAGTTTGAAGCCGAACAGATGGACAAACAACTGACGTTCTCGGAGATCCCAGAACGCTCTATTTCGGGGAACCCTAAACTGCTGATGAGTGCGCTAGACAACATTACACGCAATGCCATCTACTACGGTAAAGACCAAGTGGATGTACAGTTCCATGTGGTTCAAGATCAGCTAACAATTTGCGTCAATGATAATGGTGATGGTGTTCCAGAGGATGAACTCGATTCTATCTTCAGACCTTTTTACCGTGTCTCAACAGCGCGTGACAGAAACTCTGGCGGCACAGGGCTTGGATTAACCATTACTGAAAGTGCGATTCGCCAACACAGCGGAACCATCACCGCAACCCGCAGCCAGCTCGGTGGATTACAACTCGAAATCACCCTGCCTATCTTACCGGTGTAATACCCCCACAAAGATCGTAGTTGATAATGATTGTCATTACCATTATGGTAAATCCTCTAATTAAGGAGGATTTACCATGTCGCACACTTTCCCTGCTTTACCCTACGCTTACGATGCCCTAGAGCCTTACATTGACGCTAAGACAATGGAAGTGCATTACAGCAAGCACCATAGAACCTACTACGATAAGTTTGTTGCGGCGGTGTCTGGCAGCGAGCTAGAACAGCAATCTCTGACCGAGATCTTCGCCAACATCTCTCAGCACAGCCCGGCTGTTCGTAACAATGGCGGTGGCTACTACAATCACATCTTGTACTGGAACTGCATGTCGCGAGACGGCGGTGGTGAACCTACGGGCGAGCTTGGTGAGGCTATCAAGAGTACCTTCGGTGATTTCGAGACATTCCAAGATCAGTTCGCCCAAGCGGCGATCAATACCTTTGGCTCCGGCTTTGCTTGGCTAGTGGTAGAGCAAGGGCAACTGAAGATCATCTCAACCTCGAACCAAGATAATCCGTGGATGGATACCGTTGTCAGTGATGGCGAACCGATTCTTGCGCTCGATGTTTGGGAACACGCCTACTACATCAGCTACCAAAACCGTCGTCCTGATTACATCAACGCATGGTGGAATGTGGTGAATTGGAAGGCGGTTGCTGAAAACTACGCACAAGCACTCGCGAATAAAGCGTAAGCGAATGGTGGTGAACTGTACTCACTCAGCTTGCCACCGTATACTCGGGCTATCTTTGATTACTCTTGTGAACCAACATGTTTGATATCGCTCTATACGAACCAGAAATTGCACCCAATACGGGTAACATCATCCGCCTATGTGCTAACTGCGGCGCAAACCTGCACCTGATTGAACCGCTTGGCTTTGATTTTGAAGAGAAGAAGGTTCGTCGTGCTGGCTTGGATTACCACGACCTTGCGCGAGTTAAGCGTCACAAGAACCTAGAAGCTTTCCTTGAGTATCTTGAGAATGAACGCGAGGGTAACTTCCGCATCTTTGCCTGCACCACTAAAACGACAGGTCACCACGTTGATGCAAAATTCCAACAAGGTGATGTGTTGATGTTTGGCCCAGAGACTCGCGGCCTGCCTGCTGAGTTCATTGAAAGCATGCCAATGGAACAACGCATTCGTATTCCAATGATGCCAGACGCGCGCAGCCTGAACCTGTCTAACGCAGTGGCAATCATTGCTTTTGAAGCATGGCGACAAATGGGCTTTGAAGGCGCGGTATAACCGAACGCTCAAACTGCCTGTTATCTGTAATCGCTAATGCGCAATAAAAAGGCTCTTACCATTATCACTTTCTTGCGAAGGATAAAGGTAAGAGCCTTTTCTGTTTTCCCTCTATATAAAGAGAGAAAAAATTAATTAGTTTAAGCGGTTACGATCGTTGTCGTCGTCTTTCTTCTCAAACTCACCTTCAAAGGTGTTGCCGTCTTTTGATTGGTCAGATGGATCGCGATTGAATGGGTCTTGTCCAAATGGGCTCTGGCCAAAACCAGCTTGTCCACCGGCATGGAAACCACCAGACATGTTGGTCACCACCATTTTCTTGGCAATCATCGCTCTTGGTGCTGGCAATAATACCAACATACCGAGTGCGTCCGTCATAAAACCCGGAGTCAGCAGCAATACACCGGCAACTGCAAGCATCACGCCTTCAAGAATCTGTTGTGCTGGCATTTCGCCTTGTTGCAAACGACCTTGCACAGACATAAGTGTCTGAATGCCTTGGCTACGAACCAGCGATGCACCCACAAATGCAGTGATCAAAACCAACGCAATAGTTGGCCACAATCCTAAGAAGCCACCAACTTGAATAAATAGCCCAATCTCAATGATGGGTACGAAGATAAATAGTAATAATAAGATAGGAAACACACGCCCTCCTTTGTTACTTGCAGTTTACGCTGAAAGCCCTAACAATCTCAAATTTATCCTGTAAATAAGCGTGTTTATTGACCAAGAATAACTTTGCAAAATATTGACGAAACAAAACCGAAAAAGGTGATCCACTTAATATTTTTATGCGCTAAGTACAGTATCATGTGCCACATAAGTCAGGACGGATTTATCAGCCCAATATTCTAGCGAACGGAGTATTTGCACACAGAATAGGCTAATAACTAACTATATAATCAGAATAATTCTCTAAGGATCCTGTTATGGCTACTCAATCAGAAGCTCAAGTTGAAGCTCCTCAAGCTACTCGTCTCGAAGAAGATCTATTAGGTCAACGTCATGTTCCGGCTGATGCTTACTACGGCATCCACACTCTACGCGCAGTTGAAAACTTCAACATCTCAAATGTAACGATCTCAGATGTACCTGAATTCGTTCGCGGTATGGTGATGACTAAGAAAGCAGCGGCTTTAGCAAACAAAGAGTTAGGTGTAATTCCAAGCGAAGTGGCTAAATACATCATCCAAGCTTGTGACCTAATTCTAGACACGGGTAAGTGCATGGATCAGTTCCCATCGGACGTTTTCCAAGGTGGTGCTGGTACTTCTGTAAACATGAACGCAAACGAAGTTGTTGCGAACGTGGCTCTTGAACTTATGGGCAAAGAAAAAGGCCAATACGAGTTCATCAACCCGAACGACCATGTAAACCGCAGCCAATCTACAAACTGTGCTTACCCAACTGGCTTCCGTATCTCTGTTTACAACAGCGTTCGTAAACTGATTGATGCGATCGAATACCTAAAAGGTGCATTCGAGCTTAAGAGCCAAGAATTCAACACGATTTTGAAGATGGGTCGTACTCAGCTTCAAGACGCAGTTCCAATGACGGTTGGCCAAGAGTTCCACGCTTGGGCTGTAACCATCAATGAAGAAATCAAAAACCTAGAATACACTTCAAAACTACTGCTTGAAGTAAACCTAGGCGCAACGGCTATCGGTACAGGTCTGAACGCAGCACCGGGTTACCAAGGCCTAGCAGTGAAACACCTAGCAGAAGTAACAGGCCTAGAGTGTGTAGCGGCTGAAGATTTAATCGAAGCAACGTCTGACTGTGGCGCATACGTAATGACGCACGGCGCACTTAAGCGTCTAGCCGTTAAGCTATCTAAGATCTGTAACGACTTGCGTCTACTTTCTTCAGGTCCACGTACTGGTTTGAACGAGCTAAACCTACCTGAACTGCAAGCAGGTTCTTCAATCATGCCTGCTAAAGTAAACCCAGTTGTACCTGAAGTAGTAAACCAAGTTTGCTTCAAAGTTCTAGGTAACGACAACACGGTTTCTTTCGCTGCGGAAGGTGGTCAACTTCAACTGAACGTAATGGAACCTGTTATTGCACAAAGCATGTTTGAGTCTCTAGACATTCTGACAAACGCTTGTGTGAACCTGCGCGACAAGTGTGTAGACGGCATTACGGTAAACAAAGAAGTATGTGAAGCGCACGTATTTAACTCTATCGGTATCGTCACTTACCTAAACCCATACATTGGCCACCACGAAGGTGACATTGTTGGTAAGATCTGTGCAGAAACAGGTAAGAGCGTTCGTGATGTGGTTCTAGAGCGCGGTTTATTAACCGAAGAAGAACTTGATGACATTTTCTCTGTTGAAAACTTGATGCACCCTCAATACAAAGCAAAACGCTACGAGTAACGAATGAACAAAGAAAGGCTCTGTTTCCAGAGCCTTTTTTCTTGCTTAATAAAATTATTAATAACTATATATTTTAGGAGTCACTCATGTTTTTACTTGAGCTATTCGTCGTATTGGGATGTATCCTGATCGGTGCTCGTATCGGGGGGATAGGCCTCGGCGTTATGGGCGGTGTTGGCCTTGCAGTACTCAGTTTCATTTTCGGGATTCAACCAACCAGCCCACCAATCAACGTAATGTTAATGATAATGGCGGTTGTGGCAGCCGCAGCCGCAATGCAAGCTTCTGGTGGTTTGGATTACATGATCAAGATTGCCTCTGGGATTTTGCGTAAAAACCCTCGCCACATCACTTTCATTGCTCCTTTAGTAACCTATTTTTTCACAATGATGGCAGGTACTGGCCACGTTGCTTACTCGGTTCTTCCAGTTATTGCCGAAGTGAGCCGTCGTAGTGGTATTCGCCCTGCGCGCCCACTAGGTATGGCCGTTATCGCATCACAATTTGCGATTGTTGCAAGCCCAATTGCGGCAGCGGTTGTCGCTTTGGTTGCCTTCTTGGAACCACAAGGCATCACGCTAGCTGATGTTCTTTCCGTCACTATCCCAAGTACTTTCCTTGGCCTTGCTTGTGCTTGTGTCATTGTCAACAAACTCGGTAAAGAGCTCAAAGACGATCCTGAATACCAACGCCGCATGCAAGATCCTGAATTCCGTAAAGAGATGGAACAAGAGGAAGCGGTTGAAAATATTACCATCACACCACAAGCGAAAAAATCAGTCGGTATGTTCCTATTTGGTGCGCTGACGGTTGTTGTCATGGGGGCATTCCCATCACTTCGCCCTCAGTTTGATGGATCACCTATGGGTATGGCACACACTATTGAAATCGTCATGCTAACGGTTGCTGCTCTTATTATTTTAATCTGTAAACCAGACGGAAATGCAATTAGCCAAGGTTCTGTATTCCACGCCGGTATGCGTGCGATTGTTGCTATTTTCGGTATTGCTTGGTTAGGCGATACCTTCATTGGTGGCCATGCTGCAATGGTCAAAGAAGCGGTATCGGGTCTAGTAGAAGTTGCACCATGGACATTTGCATTCGCACTATTTGCTCTATCAGTAATGGTAAACAGCCAAGGTGCAACCACTGCAGTTCTTGTACCTGTGGCGATTGCTTTAGGGCTTCCGCCAGCAATTATTATTGCAACCTTCGTTGCGGTTAATGGTTACTTCTTTATTCCAAACTACGGTCCTATCATCGCGTCAATTGACTTTGATCGAACGGGTACCACGAATATAGGTAAGTACATCTTCAACCACAGCTTTATGCTCCCAGGCTTACTAAGTATGGTATTTAGCATTGCGTTTGGTCTGCTGCTATCGAATGCCATGATCTAATCGAATAGACTTTCGTTCTGGATAAAGAGAAGTGACACCACTTCTCTTTTTATTCCCCTCAAAAATATCGCTCTTTTCCTCTTCTAATCCCCCACCATACCCGCAACTTAATGTTAACCATTTAATTTACAGATACCCATCCCTTATCCTTATTTGATATAAATCAAATATTACTTAATTAATCCATAAATTTTATAAATTTTCATTTTGCATAAAATTCCACACATTTATTCTCTACATACTCTAGGCAACCTAAAATAAAAGAATCGTAGATAAACCACCAGCATAGATAACCACTTTAATCACACTAATACCCTGATAATTTTCAGTGTAATTATTGAGCAATAAATTAGTACAATAAAAATGTGAACAGTCGCTAGGTTAGAGTTAAAAATGAGATTTAAAATACCCAACAGATAAATAAAAGCTCAAGTCTAATATCTGATTTAATTTAAAAATCAAAAATATAAACGTTTGTTTTAATTAATTATTAAATTAACTGATCAATTCGAATTTTATTACATTTATTGATTTACCTTTTTTAGGATCAGCTATTTATTTTTGACTCGCGAATTCACACTGATCTGCCTGGGGGCATTGACGTGAAAGGAGATGGCTATGACGACCGAAACGATTAAAAAGGCAGAAAAAGGCGGCTTCTTTGCCAACTTTAAGTTCCCTTCTGCCTACACCATTTTATTTATTCTTATTGCGCTCGTGGCTCTGTTCACATGGATTATTCCAGCAGGTCAATACGACCGAGCAATGAATGAAGAATTAGGCCGAGAAGTACCGGTTACCGGCACCTATCAAACGGTAGAAGGTAACCCTCAAGGCGTGATTGATGTACTACTAGCACCGATTGACGGCTTCTACGACCACAATAGCTATGAAGCTGCGGCAATCGACGTTTCGCTGTTCATCCTAATTATTGGTGGCTTCTTAGGGCTAGTCACCAAAACCGGTGCGATTGATGCCGGTATCGAACGCGTTACCGCCCGCTTAGAAGGGCGAGAAGAGTTGATGATACCAATACTGATGGCGCTATTTGCCGCAGGTGGTACCGTCTACGGCATGGCGGAAGAATCACTGCCCTTCTATACATTGCTAGTGCCGGTAATGATGGCAGCTCGCTTTGACCCTCTTGTTGCCGCTGCGACGGTACTGCTTGGCGCGGGCATTGGGGTACTAGGCTCAACCATTAACCCATTCGCGACCGTTATCGCAGCCAACGCCTCTGGTATTCCATTTACCGACGGTATCGCGCTGCGTGTTGGCATGCTGATTGTTGGTTGGGGTATCTGTGTTGCCTACGTCATGCGTTACGCAAGAATGGTTCAAGCCGATCCAACAACATCAATTGTCTACGACAAATACGAAGAGAACAAAGCGCACTTCTTAGGTAATGCGAGCGGCGAAAAACTTGAGTTCACCGCGACTCGCAAACTGATTCTGACCATTTTTGGTGGCTCGTTCGCTGTAATGATTTATGGTGTATCCGTTGCTGGATGGTGGATGGCTGAGATCTCAGCGATGTTCTTAGCAGCAACCATCATCGTTGGTATTGTGGCTCGCATGAGCGAAGAAGAGTTTACCACCAGCTTCATTGATGGTGCCCGCGACCTACTTGGCGTTGCGCTCATCATAGGTATTGCACGTGGTATCGTAGTGGTGATGGACCGCGGTATGATCACCGATACCATTCTCTTCTCAGCAGAACAGATGGTAACGGGGCTTTCTTCGGTTATCTTCATTAACGTGATGTTCTTCTTAGAGATTCTACTGTCGTTCTTAGTGCCATCGACCTCTGGCTTAGCGGTACTGACCATGCCAATCATGGCACCACTGGCCGACTTTGCTGGCGTAGGTCGTGACTTGGTTATCACTGCGTACCAATCTGCATCTGGCTTGGTGAACCTAATCACCCCAACCTCCGCGGTGGTGATGGGTGGTTTGGCGATTGCTCGTGTCCCTTACGTGCGCTGGGTTAAATGGGTGATGCCACTAGTCGGTATATTGATGGTGTTCTGCATTGTTGTACTGAGTATTGGTGCGCTGATCTAACTAACAGCACTTCACTCCTTTCTCATCCAAAGCCGCTTCTCACAGCGGCTTTTTTATTGTTCCCTCTCAATGTAACCCTCTGCCACTGAAACAGATCCTCAAAGCCATACACGCGATATTCAAGGTTCTTCTGTTCGTAGCCAAGCTCAACTAAACTCAAAGCACTCGCAATAGAAGAATCAATCCTACTTTTAAACATCTAATTTTCTTGATGAAATAACACTCTATTTTCAACCATGATGTTTAAACAAATAGTTAGTCACTTATTAGCGTTAATTATATTTAAAGTAATTAATAGCCTAATAAACAGACGAGGATTAATGCCCTTTTCTATCAAAAAACACACTTAAACAGCCGATTTTAAAATGTGATCGCAACAGCTTTATTCGCATTTACTTTGTTAATAAACAATTAATTCCACATCCAAAATTAAATATCTAAATAAAAACACTGCATACTTCCAAGCTAAGTACACTCTTATCAATAAAACTATTCTGCATATAATCCCTCGTAAATTAGATTCTAGTAAGTTTCGTCAAAAAAGCGTGCATAAAGTTCCCTAACTGCTAACTATTTAGAATGTATTATTCATAAATGAAAGTGCATAAAGTTTGTTAAAACCCTTAATTTTAAAGGGCTGCGGGATAAAAAACGATTTGTGATAGATCTCTAAGAATACCTGACTAGCAGGCGTAATATTAATTCCAGACAAGAGATATGAATAAATAATTCATTCTTCTCAACTGAAAATAAATAATTACTCTTAGCGATAAAAGTAATTCAAATATATAAGAGAGAGACGATCATGAGTAAGTTCTATGTAGGTTCTGAAATAGGTCAATTACGCCGCGTTCTAGTTCACCGTCCAAGACGCGCACTGACTCACCTAACACCCTCTAACTGTCACGATTTACTATTTGATGACGTACTGGCTGTTGAACGTGCTGGTAAAGAGCATGACGCATTTACTCAAACGCTGCGTGATCAAGGTGTTGAAGTTCTTCTTCTTACTGACCTACTAGCAGACACGCTAGCAGTGCCAGAAGCGAAAGATTGGCTTTTGAATCATCAAGTTTCTGATTACCGCTTAGGCAAAACCTTTGCTAACGATGTGCGCTGCTACTTGGGCGACTTACCAAACCTAGAACTAGCAAAAATCCTAACGGGTGGTCTGTCTTACGCTGAGATGCCAATGAAATCATCTTCAATGATGCAAGGCATGCACGCACCAACCGACTTCATTATCGAACCGCTACCAAACCACCTATTTACTCGTGACACATCTTGCTGGGTATACGGTGGCGTATCCATCAACCCGATGGCGAAACCTGCTCGTCAACGTGAAACCAACCACGTTCGCGCTATTTACCGCTGGCACCCAACATTTGCTGGCCAAGACTTCATTAAGTACTTCGGCGATGAAGAAAACATCAGCTACGACAACTCAACCATTGAAGGCGGTGACGTTCTTGTAATCGGTCGCGGTACGGTTCTTATCGGTATGTCTGAGCGTACAACAGCACAAGGTGTTGAGCACTTAGCATCGAGCCTATTCAAACACGGTCAAGCGAAACAAGTTATCGCAATGCAGCTACCAAAACACCGCTCTTGCATGCACTTAGACACCGTTATGACGCACATGAACGAAGATACGTTCTCTGTTTACCCTGAAGTGGTGAGTAAAGACGTACAGTGCTGGAACCTAACTGGTGATGAGTCTGGCGCAGTGAAAGTGAAAGAAGAAGGCTACTTCGTAACAGCTATCGAAAAAGCACTTGGCGTAGACAAGCTAAACCTAATCACGACCGGTGGTGACAACTTCCATGCAGAACGTGAGCAGTGGAACGATGCAAACAACGTTCTAACGGTTAAACCTGGCGTTGTGATTGGCTACGAAGGCAACACCTACACCAATGAAAAATACGATAAAGCAGGCATCACAGTTCTTCCTATCCCTGGAGATGAACTTGGCCGCGGTCGCGGTGGCGCACGCTGCATGAGCTGCCCAATTGAGCGTGATGGTATCTAATCACTAAGACGAAAACGGCCAAGTTGAATGATCTTAAATAATCTCAGCTTGGCCAAAATGAGAGAACACAATTATGACTAAGCAAACTGTTGTTGTTGCACTCGGCGGTAATGCCTTACTTCGTCGCGGTGAGCCGTTAGAAGCCGATGTTCAACGCCGTAATATTGAAACAGCGGTTAAAACCATCTCTGAAATCGCGAAAGTGTACAACGTGGTTCTAGTACATGGTAATGGCCCACAAGTTGGTTTACTGGCTCTGCAAGGTTTGGAATACAAAAAAGTAAACCCGTATCCGCTAGATGTATTGGGCAGTGAGACTCAAGGCATGATCGGCTACATGCTGATGCAAGAGTTCAAGAACTATCTACCTAACCGCAACATCTCGTGCATGTTGACGCAAATGACCGTTGATCCAAACGATCCTGCATTCGCCGATCCAACGAAGCCGATTGGCCCGATCTACGAAGAAGCGGAAGCGCGTGAATTGGCGGAGAAATTCCACTGGATCGTCAAACCAGACGGCCAACACTTCCGTCGCGTTGTGCCAAGCCCACGCCCTACTGGCATTGTTGAGCACGAAGCGATCACCCAACTTATCGATGCAGGCCACCTAGTGATTTGTACTGGCGGCGGTGGCATCCCAGTGAAAAAAGAGAACGGCAAATTAGTCGGTGTCGAAGCGGTTATCGACAAAGACATGTCAGCGGCTTTCTTAGCGAAACAACTGGATGCGGATGCACTGCTTATTTTGACCGACGCGGACGCTGTTTACCTTGATTGGGGCAAACCGACTCAACACGCACTGCGCAGCACCACACCAAGTGAACTGGCGAAATTCGAATTTGATGCAGGCTCTATGGGACCAAAAATTGAAGCATCGTGCGAATTCATTCAGCAAGGCGGCAAAGTCGTCGGTATTGGTGCACTCGAAGATGGTTTGCAAATCCTGCAAGGCTTGGCGGGCACCAACATCACCAAAGATTAATCTACTCGCGAGCTTTTCAAACCTTGCGAGAAAACTGAATCACCGTTTGAACTGAAATTAATACACAAAAATTGAATCGCGCTTTCTTGAATTTTCTTTCCCTGTAACAAGAAAGCGCCTAAATCTAAGAAGGAATACATCATGGCTTTTAACCTACGCAATCGTAACTTCCTAAAATTACTAGATTTCACTCCACGCGAAATTCAACACTTGTTAGATCTTTCTATGGAGCTAAAAAAAGCGAAGTACAACGGTTACGAACAGCCAACACTAACTGGCAAAAACATTGCGCTTATCTTTGAGAAAACCTCAACTCGTACTCGCTGTGCATTCGAAGTAGCGGCATTCGACCAAGGCGCTCGCGTGTCTTACTTAGGCCCATCTGGCTCTCAAATTGGCCACAAAGAATCAATGAAAGATACCGCTCGCGTTCTTGGCCGTATGTACGATGGCATTGAATACCGCGGCTTCGGTCAAGAGATTGTTGAAGAGCTCGGCGCTTACGCTGGAGTTCCAGTATGGAATGGTCTGACTGACGAATTCCACCCTACACAAATTCTTGCTGACTTCCTAACCATGACGGAATACGGCCGTGGTAAACAACTGCATGAAATCAGCTTTGCTTACCTAGGTGATGCTCGCAACAACATGGGTAACTCTCTGATGGTTGGCGCTGCGAAAATGGGCATGGACATTCGCCTTGTTGCTCCAAAGCAATTCTGGCCACAAGAAGAGCTATTGGCTCAATGTCGTGAAATCGCAGAACACACGGGCGGCAAAATCACGCTAACCGAAGATGTTCAAGAAGGCGTGCAAGGTTGTGATTTCCTATACACCGATGTTTGGGTATCAATGGGCGAAGCAAAAGAAGCGTGGGCTGAGCGTATTAACCTAATGATGCCTTACCAAGTCAACATGGACATGATCAAGGCAACAGGCAACCCACATGTGAAATTCATGCACTGCCTACCTGCTTTCCACGGCGAAGATACCACAGTAGGCAAACAGCTTGCTGCTGAATATCCGCAGCTTAAAGATGGCGTAGAAGTGACGGATGAAGTGGTCGAGTCTGAATACTCTATCGTGTTCGATGAGGCTGAAAACCGCATGCACACCATCAAAGCAGTCATGGTTGCGACATTAGGCAGTTAATAAGCTAAACAACTAAGAATCTAGGTAGCTAATAATCTAAATAGTTAAGCACTCACTTGTTCGCAAGCATTAACAAGTTAAGTGCAGTAGCAGGGAAATGCGGGTGGCATACTTGGGTTTTAACCCTTGGATAAAGCCCGCATTTTTTTTCATTCGATTGAAGAGATTATAACCAAAAAAAACACAAGTTTTTCAGCTTCAACAAAGGCTTAAATGGAAGTTAAAAACGGACGTTATTTCGCATAAAAATCCATTAAATGAATACTTTACAGAAAGTATTGCATGGCCTTTTTATCTGAGTATAATCCTCCGCAATTTGTCTTAAGAGAGCAAAAAATGAACCGCAATTTTGTCGCACATGATTGTCAACCAATACGCCTTAGAATGGCGTTGGTGTCATTTTTATTTTGCTCTATTGATCGTTTCGAAGCCTCCTATTTTTAGGGGGCTTTTTTTTGTCCGCAATTTGACTGTATGCATAGAAGGAAGACCCGTTATGGCGCATTCGTTATTTAACAAGCACATCATCTCCATACCTGAGCTCACTCGTAATGAACTGGAGCTTATCGTCGACACAGCAGCAAGACTCAAGGCCGAGCCAAACCCAGAGTTGCTGAAAAATAAAGTCGTTGCGAGCTGCTTCTTTGAGCCTTCAACTCGAACTCGCCTTTCATTTGAGACCGCCGTCCAGCGCCTTGGTGGCACGGTCATTGGCTTTGATAATGGCGGTAACACCTCACTGGCGAAGAAAGGCGAAACACTTGCCGATTCAGTGCAGGTTATTTCATCCTACGTCGATGCCTTTGTAATGCGTCACCCACAAGAAGGGGCAGCACGTTTAGCGTCTGAATTTTCTAACGGTGTGCCGGTAGTAAACGGCGGCGACGGTGCTAACCAGCACCCGACGCAAACCTTGCTGGACCTGTTCTCGATTTACGAAACACAAGGCACGCTCGATAACCTCAATGTGGCGTTCGTCGGCGACCTAAAATATGGCCGTACCGTGCACTCATTGACCCAAGCACTATCGAAATTCAATAACGTGCGTTTCTTCTTTATCGCGCCAGAAGTCTTAGAGATGCCAGATTACATCTGTGAAGAATTGGAAGAGATGGGCATCCAATACAGCACTCACAGCAGCATTGAAGAAGTCGTGCCGGAACTGGATGTTCTGTACATGACTCGCGTGCAGAAAGAGCGCTTTGATGCGTCGGAATACGCACACATGAAATCGGCTTACATCCTCACCGCCGATACATTGAAAGACGCTCGTCAAAACATGAAGGTACTTCACCCGCTGCCACGCGTCGACGAAATCACCACCGACGTTGATAAAACGCCACACGCTTACTACTTCGAACAAGCTGAAAACGGTGTATACGCTCGCGAAGCCCTATTGGCCCTAGTTCTTAACGACACTTTATAAGCAGGAGAAACAGTCATGGTTAAACAAACTCAGCTACAAGTAGAAGCGATCCGTAACGGCAGCGTGATTGACCACATCCCTGCTCACCTTGGTATCAAAATCCTTAAACTGTTTAAGCTACACAAGACAGAACAGCGCATCACTATGGGCTTAAACCTGCCATCATCGGCACTTGGCCATAAAGATCTAATCAAGATTGAGAACATCTTCCTGACCAAGGAACAAGCCAACCAATTGGCTCTTTATGCTCCGCAGGCAACGGTCAATCAGATTGAAGAGTATAAAGTGGTTAACAAGCTAACCCTTGTGCTGCCAGAGCAAATCCACAGTGTCTACTCTTGCCCGAATAGCAACTGTATTTCGCACGGTGAACCTGTCGAAAGCAGCTTTAAAGTGCAGCTAAAACAGGAAAACGTGCAGCTAAAATGTCACTACTGTGAAAAAGTATTCTCTCGCGAGATCATGAGTGAAATTCGCTAACCCTTAGCGCCATTATCACGGTCTCCAAAGCACCCTAATACCGATGGATATTTATGCCAAACTTGGAATAAATATCCATTTAACAAAAGAATAAAACTCCAAAATAAAAGCAATTAACTAGAATTTTATTTGGTGATCCCCTTCAAAAAGATAACTATCCTTTAGTGGTAGACTCAATGGATAGACGATCATACATCACGCATACCTTCCCTCTTTATTTCGGGATTCATCGGTAAGCCCTATTTAACAATCGTACTCTACGGCTTTGGGAGTACGCTCGGCGCTATGGACAAGCGATAACCACATGTTGACCTTAAGGAGTTGTTCATGAACCCAATCACTGAGCACGGTTGCTTGTATTCAGCTGAAGATAAAACACTGACTGCAGCGTGCAAACGCTTACTACAACAACAAAGCTTCTCGACCCAAAATCAACTGCGAGAGAAACTCGTCGATATTGGCTATACCGGTATCAGCCAATCGACCGTATCTCGTATTTTGTCACAGCTTGGTGTTGTCAAAATTCAGAATGCTTGCGGTAAAAAGGTTTACTGCATCACGGTTGAAAGTGCACCGGTTCGTGTCGATGCATCCATCTCATCGCAAATCGAATTCATCACTCATAACCAAGCGATGGTCATCGTAAAAACTCATCCAGGTTGTGCTCAATTAGTCGCAAGATTAGTCGATATCGACCCACATACTGAGATTATCGGCACCGTTGGCGGTAATGATACCGTGCTTATTATTCCAAAAGATACGATGAATATTGATGCTTGCGAACAAGTAGTAAAAGCACGCTTGGGTGTAGCTTAAATGTCTCTTTTACAAAGGCAAGTCACTCAAGTTGAATTGCAGCTCCCCACTCGATTACCCAATAAAATCGCTATCCCGCCTTAGGGGATATTTGTTTGCCGATGAAACTAATAGCAAACTATTACGGTCTGATTGAGTTAAGATACCTTCAACTCCATTTTGATGACTAAATAGTATGCGACGACTTGCCACATTACTTTTTGTTTGTGTTTCCCTATTCACCCAGCCTGCGTGGGCGCTATTTGGGAACGACAACGCCGAGCCAAGCTTCGGAGGCAATAACAATGGTTTTGTCCCTGTAGACCAAGCTTTCCCTTTCAATTACTACCAGCAAGACGACAAAGTCCTTCTCGACTGGCAAGTAAAAGAGGGCTACTACCTCTATCAACATAGCCTCTCGTTCACCGGGCAAAATCTCGCTATCGGTAATGTTGAATTAGAAGATGGTAAGCCGCACCAAGATGAATTCTTCGGTGAGGTGAGCATTTATACTCAGCCGTTATTCGTGCAAGTTCCTCTGCAGAGTTACCAAGATGGCTCACAGCTGATCGTTAAGTATCAAGGCTGTGCGGACGCAGGGTTCTGCTACCCACCAGAGACTCGTATCATCGACATTGAACCTTTCACAGCAACAGGTTCTGCTAATTCGCAAGGTAGTGACTCACAAGCTTCATCTTCTGCTGGCAACGAAACCGATGTTTCTACGCAACCAACATCTCCGAAAGCAGACGTTGTAAGTAACACGACTCAACAGCCAAATGCCCCTGTTTCAAAAGAAGCAGGCTTAGCCGATAAGCTCGGTGACAGTTGGTGGACCCCTCTATTATTCTTAGCACTCGGTGTTGGTTTAGCCTTTACGCCGTGTGTGCTGCCTATGTATCCGATTCTAACGGGTATCGTTTTAGGTGGTGGCAAACTCAGCCAAGGTCGCGCGCTGATGCTGTCCTTTATTTACGTGCAAGGCATGGCGTTAACCTACACCTTATTAGGTTTAGTGGTTGCTTCAGCAGGCATGCAATTCCAAGCCGCTATGCAGCACCCTTACGTGCTGATCGCGCTGAGTGTTCTGTTCGTGGCGTTAGCAATGTCGATGTTTGGCGTTTATAACCTGCAACTGCCAAGCAGCATCCAAACTTGGCTCAACAACCAAAGCAACAAGCAGCAAGGTGGCAATACCTTGGGCGTATTCGCAATGGGCGCTATCTCTGGCTTGGTGTGTTCACCTTGTACCACGGCGCCATTGTCAGGCGCACTGCTGTATGTGGCTCAGAGTGGTGACCTATTTACCGGTGCAATTGCTCTGTATGCATTAGCCATGGGTATGGGTATCCCACTGATTTTAGTGGCAGTGTTTGGTAATAAGCTATTGCCTAAAGCGGGCAGCTGGATGAACAAGGTGAAGATCGTATTCGGCTTTATCTTGCTTGCCGCGCCTATCTTCCTGCTAGAGCGAATCATTCCTGAGTTGTGGGCAACCGTGCTTTGGTCTGGCCTTGGCTTCATCGCCTTTGGTTGGCTTTACCACAGTAAGAATGCACTGCCATTTGGTGGCTGGAAGCAAAGCGCTGTGGGCATCATTGCGATGCTTGGCCTGTTCGCATCAGCTCAACCTGCGCTCAATTACTGGTTTGCAGAAAAGAGCGTGACGGTAGAACAACACATCCAATTTGCACGCATCAACACGGTTGAAGAACTAGAAATCCAGCTCATCGAAGCGAAGAAACTCGGTAAGCCTGTGATGCTCGACTTCTACGCCGATTGGTGTGTGGCATGTAAAGAATTCGAGAAGTACACCTTCCATCAAGCTGATGTGGAAAACAAGCTTTCTGACTTCGTACTGCTACAAGCCGATGTAACGAGAAACATGCCTCAAGACATTGAACTGCTTAAACAATTACAGGTACTTGGCTTACCTACGATTGAGTTCTGGGATGGTGAGGGTAACCATGTTCCAAATGCTCGTGTAACCGGTTTTATGCCTGCCGATGTATTCTTAAAACACATGCAAAACCACCAGCTATAACGGCAATATTCACTAAAATATAAGCCGAATCGAAAGCCGCACCGCCCCTCCGTAACGAGATGGCAGTGCGGCTTTTTTGCTATTCAGAGTAACGCTTTCTTATTCCGGGGATAAAAGTCGATATGGTTCAGACTTTTAATGCATAGATATTGTCCACATACTCAATCAGGATGATAATAAATATTAACTAAATTGTTAAAAGTATGAACGTCATGGACTCGACCTATACCATCATCATTGCTGATGACCACCCTCTCTTTCGCAACGCCCTGTTTCAGTCAGTTCATATGGCGATCAGTGGTGCGAACCTGCTTGAGGCCGATTCTCTCGATGCCTTACTGACTCTGCTAAAGAAAGAAGGCGAGCCGGATCTATTACTGCTCGATCTGAAAATGCCGGGCGCCAATGGCATGTCAGGCTTAATTCAACTGCGCGCTGAATACCCAGATCTACCGATTGTGGTGGTTTCTGCCAGTGAAGATGCCAGCGTGGTCACTCAGGTGAAGAGCCACGGTGCGTTTGGCTTTATTCCTAAGTCGAGTGATATGCGTGAGTTGGTGAGTGCACTGAATCAAGTGCTGAATGGCGACCCGTTCTTCCCTGAAGGGCTTATCACCAATAATGCAGCGTGTAGCGACCTTGCAGAAAAGATTTCCACACTGACGCCTCAGCAATACAAGGTATTAGGGATGCTTTCTGACGGCTTGCTTAACAAGCAAATCGCGTATGAATTGAATGTTTCGGAAGCGACCATCAAAGCACATATGACGGCCATCTTCCGTAAACTGGATGTGAAAAATCGTACTCAAGCGGTTATCTTGCTACAAGAAGTCCACAATTAAGCTTCACTGATATCCTCTTCTAAAGTCGTCTTAGGTAAACATAAACCCAACCTGACGACTTTATGATCATCTATCTCTGCAACCACCCAAGTGATGTCATGCCACTCAAAGCTATCACCCAATACAGAGTGTGCGCCAAGCTCTTGAGCAACCAATTGTTTTAGCGTCATTTCTCGCTCTTCTTCCGAGCCAAGTTCAATACCATAACAATCACTCACTGCCGCAACTGATAGCTCAACATCCAAGAAGAAGTCACCAAAGAATCGTGCCGCCTCTTCTGCTAGAGGCGCCTCACTGAACAACGAACTTAAGCTGTCCAAATCTTTGTCTTGACCAAGCACACATAAGATATCGTTCGCCTCTAACACGGTGCTGCCTGATGGGTGAAGCAAGGCATCCTTTCTAAACAGTGCAGTAATTCGCGTTCCTTCCGGCATAGACAAACGCTTTAGTGGTTCGCCCACACACCACTTCTCTTCTTTCAGCTTGTAGACAAACATCTCCCACTCACTAGCAGGGTAAATTTCAATGCCAGTACGAGAAACCGGTGTCGGCGTTGGAGGTAGCGTCACTTGAGCCAATCTCGCGACTTTCATCAAGCTGCCGCCTTGAACAATCAGCGACACCATAACCACGAAGAACGCGATGTTGAAGTAAAGCTGAGCATTAGGCAGGCCAGCCATCATCGGGAACACCGCCAGAATGATCGGTACCGCGCCGCGTAGACCGACCCAAGAAACAAACCAACGTTCCTTGGTGGTAAAGCTTCTGAACGGCAGCAAACCCAACCAAACCGACAGCGGACGAGCAAACAAAATCATACCGAAGGCCAGTGCCAGCGCAGGCAGAGCAATGTCCATCAACGTTGATGGCGTCACCAATAAACCCAATACCAAGAACATCACGATCTGGCTTAGCCACGTCATGCCATCAAGAACATTAAGAATCGAGTGTCGCGAGCGCGTCGGACGATTACCAATGAACAAGCCCACTAGGTAAATCGATAAGATGCCGCTGCCGCCAAGCATGTTAGAGAACGCAAACAGAGCCACGCCCCCACTGAGTACCAGAATGGAATAAAGGCCATCAGCCAATTGTACTCGATTGATTAAGCTCCATAGAACCCAGCCGCCGCCAATACCAACAAGAGTACCGATACCAAACTGCATCGCAAAACTTTGCAGTAGGAAGTTCATTTCCATCTCAGCGTCAGGGTTACCTAACAGCGCAATTAAGGTCACCGTCAGGAAGACCGCCATTGGGTCGTTAGTGCCCGATTCGATCTCTAGGGTTGAGCCAACACGCTCATTGAGACTCTGTCCTTTCAGCAAAGAGAATACCGCTGCCGCATCGGTTGAACCAACAATCGCCCCGACCAAGATGCCCTGCATTAATGACAAGTCAAACAGCCAAGCCGCCATTAATCCGGTTAAGGTTGCTGTACATGCGACACCTATCGTCGCCAGCGAGAGCGAAGGCCAGAAAGCGACCTTGAAGCTCGCCACCTTGGTTCGCATACCGCCATCCAACAGAATCACGGCAAGCGCAAGGTTACTCACCAAGTAGGTCAGTGAGTAATCATCGAAATGAATATTACCGGGTCCATCTTCACCCGCTAACATACCAACGAACAAAAAGATCAAAAGAATAGGAACGCCCAATCGAGAGGACACTTGTGAGAAAAGCACGCTGATGGCGATGAGTACGGCACCAGTCAAGAATAAGTGGTTAATGGTTATTGCGTCCAATTCGTTCCCCCAAAGAATAAAATCCGAGCTTTAAGCCTGTTGATCTTTTGCCACTAGCTTGTTGATCTTCTGCCGTTTAGCAAGGCACGGTCGGTGAAAGTGCCGTTGTTACTATAACAAACTTATGTTTCGCTTCGTGTCATAAGCAGGGCTAAATACCGTTTCTCGGTCATTTAGTTGTTAAATTTTATGACTCGCAGTCTAATTCATCCCTTTTTGTTAGACCTTTGGCTAATTTAACAACATTGTAACATCACATTTTTCTATGGTTATGTCTCCTAGCTCCCATATTTCAGTACATTAGCGCTAATACCATCCCGACTAAAGTTGCACAGATCCCTTGACTTATCCTTGCTACATTCTAAATCGTAACATTACGTTAACACGCTATTTTACAAAACGGTTTCACAAAAACAGTTTCTACGAAAACGGAATAAAGGAGAAGGCAATGGCGTTCGAATCTACGGAACATGCTCAAGCCTACTGGAAGGAAAACTTGGGAATTATGGGAACACTGCTCGCGGTCTGGTTTGCGGTGTCTTACGGCGCTGGCATCTTATTTGTGGATGCCCTCAATACCGTTCAGTTTGGCGGGTTCAAGCTAGGATTTTGGTTCGCTCAGCAAGGTTCGATATACACCTTCGTGGCGCTGATATTTATTTACGTTGTCCGCATGAATGCGCTCGACAAAAAATACAACGTACAGGAAGACTAGAGGCTAGAACATGGATATTCAAACTTGGACGTTTATTCTCGTCGGTATTACTTTCGCGGTATATATCGGCATCGCAATCTGGGCTCGTGCAGGGTCTACTAGTGAGTTCTACGTTGCTGGCGGTGGTGTACACCCAGTAGCAAACGGCATGGCGACCGCCGCTGACTGGATGTCGGCAGCATCATTCATCTCAATGGCAGGTATCATCTCATTCGTTGGTTACGACGGTGCGGTTTACCTAATGGGTTGGACAGGTGGTTATGTACTACTTGCGCTATGTTTAGCACCTTACCTACGTAAGTTCGGTCAGTTTACGGTTCCTGATTTCATCGGTGAGCGTTACTACTCGAAAACGGCACGTATGGTAGCGGTATTCTGTGCAATCTTCGTATCGTTTACGTACGTTGCAGGCCAGATGCGTGGTGTGGGCGTTGTATTCTCTCGTTTCCTAGAAGTTGATATTAACCTAGGCATCATCATTGGTATGGGTATTGTGTTCTTCTACGCAGTACTAGGTGGCATGAAAGGCATCACTTATACGCAGGTAGCTCAATTCTGTGTCCTCATTTTCGCCTTCCTTGTTCCAGCAATCTTTACCTCAATCATGATGACAGGTAACCCACTTCCACAAGTTGGTATGGGCTCTACGCTATCAGGCACAGATGTTTACCTTCTTGATAAACTGGATGGACTGACCGAAGAACTCGGATTTACCGCCTATACCGAAGGTAACAAGAGCATGGTAGATGTATTCTTCATCTGTGCGGCTCTAATGGTCGGTACTGCGGGTCTTCCACACGTAATCATTCGTTTCTTCACGGTACCAAAAGTACGTGATGCTCGTATCTCAGCGGGTTGGGCACTACTGTTCATCTCATTGCTATACACAACAGCACCAGGCGTTGCAGCATTCGCTCGTGTAAACATGATCGAAACAATCAACGGCCCTGACATGCAAGGTGTCGCTGCAGCGGACGCACCAAGCTGGTACAAAAACTGGGAAAGCACTGGCCTAGTAGGTTGGGAAGATAAGAACGGCGATGGCAAAATGTTCTACTCGGGCGATGAGCGCAACGAGATGAAGATTAACCGTGACATCATCGTACTGGCTTCTCCAGAGCTAGCGAAACTACCAAACTGGGTTGTAGCACTGCTTGCAGCCGGTGGCCTAGCAGCCGCACTATCAACAGCCGCGGGTCTACTATTGGTCATCTCAACGTCGATTTCACATGACTTGTTGAAGAAAGGCTTCAGACCAAACATGACCGACAAGCAGGAGCTGTTAGCCGCTCGTCTGGCAGCCATGGTCGCGATTGTCGGTGCCGGTTACTTAGGTATTAACCCACCAGGCTTTGTAGCACAGGTAGTAGCGTTTGCCTTCGGCTTAGCCGCAGCATCCTTCTTCCCAGCGATTATCCTAGGTATCTTCTACAAGAAGATGAACAAGGAAGGCGCAATTGCAGGTATGTTGTCAGGTATTGCCTTCACAGCAAGCTACATCATCTACTTCAAGTTCATTAACCCAGCAGCAAGCACACCTGAAAACTGGTGGTTTGGTATCAGCCCAGAAGGCATCGGTACGCTAGGTATGTGTCTAAACTTCGTAGTATCGATTGCTGTAAACAAAGTAACTGCTGAAGTACCACAAGATGTACAAGATATGGTTGAGAACATCCGTTACCCGAAAGGTGCAGGTGAAGCTCACGACCACTAAGCACGACCATTAAACAAAGATGTTTAGCAAAAAATGAATCAGTACTTACATTGTAGGGATTAGGTACTGACTCCAGAAAGCCGATACTTCGTGTTGAAGTGACCCCGTAAAGT